>JAIRYX010000071.1 GCA_031267635.1 Planctomycetaceae bacterium | reverse complement strand
GAATCCGAGAACGGATTCAGAAAATAACGGACACCTCTCTTGCCCGTTCCTTGTCTGGCTGCGCAACTTTCATCCAAGAAACTGCGAACCGCTCAGTTCCGAGCTGATTTTTTTCGTATCCGCCTTGCTATACCGCTTGGCTTGCGAACCAAATGAACTCGTGGCTGATAAGCGAGCGACTATGAAATTTTCTCTTGTTTTTTCAGGGACGACTAACTATAAAATTCACACCTACTTAACAAAAAATATACACAAGCTCGCCATTTACGCTTGGACATGACCATTTATACTATAAAAACAAGCTTCATTTTTCATCAATTTACGATGATATACTCATTGTACTTGAGTTTTCGGTTTTATGAATGGAGATCAAACCGGATTTTACGGGATAACGGCAGCAATGAAAACCGAAATTTCAAGTACAAGGAGTATAGAATACCTTGTGGACAACGATAATTCACAACATTATTATTTATTATTTTTCATTGATTTTGGTATTTGATTCTACGTTTTGCGGTGATGGAACACATTGGAGACAAGGACACCCTAATGGATGGCCATGTTCTTCATAATGTTTCGTCTTTATTTCTTTGGCTCGTTTGGAAAATTCCTGATCGCTTTCGTCATCTCTTCGCAAAATCATACATTCAGGGACAATGAATCCCTCTGGAAAAATAGTTTTGGAATCATACTGTGTGCCATTCAAATTGACATTCTGTAAATTTGCTCCGGTTAAATTGGCACCAGCCAAATCAGCACCACCTCCTATATTTGCAAAACTCATATTTGCATTTTCAAAATTCGCATTTATGAGTATTGCGTTGTTAAAAGAAGCTCCTCGTAGATCGCAATGACTGAAATTGATATTTTCCAGATTTGCCTCCCGGAAAGCACTCCAATATAAATCAGTCCCACTAAAGTTGGAACCGCGAAGGTCTTGACAAATTCCATCAAATCCTTCAAGATGTTTGTCTTCTTTTGTCGCTTGAGAAAGGTCCAAGCTGAAATGTGGAAGTTGATCTCTTTCTTCAGAAAATTCCCCCCAACATGTATTATATAAAAATTGATTGACCGCATCCAATAATAAACCTTCATATTCAAACAAAACTTCTCCTGTTGTTGATCGACATTGTTTTTTCATTTTTTATTCGCCTTTTTACTATGATCTACATTATTGCAATAAATTTGAGATTAAAAAACAATGCCAACAGGTTAAGAAAACGAAAGGAAAATTTTTCACAAATTTTGTCATAGATTCAACCAAAACGTATGATATACAATTTTAGCCGAACCTATAGGCCAAGCTGTAATAATCCAACATTCTTTAATCTGTTGACATCAATTAAAAAACATAAGAAAGCCGGAAGAATAAACAACCGGCTTCCTTATTATTCATATTAAGCTACACCTGGTCCCCCCAATGGATCATCATTCCATCCAGGAATTAATGGCAATGGTATGATCAATATGGGGCCTGTTGGAAAAGCTGGTTTTGGAAAACGCAACCAAGGAATTTTTGGAATAGGTGTTGTGGTTGGAGGAACAAAAGGTACAATGGGAATATCCCACGGATTTGGCGCAACTTTATCACCAAGTGGCGGTATTATATCATACGGATTGATTTTTTCAGGATACGGTTCATAATTTGGAAGAGGTCTATAAACAATCTCTGGAATAGGCTCCGGGGATGGTCCCTGACGATCACAGATTAACTTGTATTTGTTAATCAAGTCTTCTAATAATTTCCTGTGTTCTTCGTATTTTTCACGATGTCCCCATCTACTAAGACCTGGACATAATTCATCACCAAATTCTCTTTCGGGAAGCCCTTTTTTGTCTTCAATATATTCATCCCAACGTTCTTTTACTTCTTGCTCATGATTTAGAATCGTCTGTTTTAAACTAAGACAATATGGTTCCCAAGGGAAATAATGACGAGGTTTTATAAAAGGACCTCCAGGTCTTTTTCTTGGCCAATTATCAGTTTGCCATCCCCATGTATCGGTATATAATATTGACCTGTTCCTTACATAGCGATAAATATTCACGTCCCCTGCATCATACCCAATCGGATACCTCTGTATAAATCGTCCCAAAGTCGGATGATACACTCTATTCCGATACAACATCAAGCCTGTTTCATTGTCCAACACTTGTCCCGTGAAAATTCGAGTCATCCCCAATGAACTTGCCGGTTTTGGCGTAAATGACGCATCGAAAACATTGAGCTTTCCAAAGGATGAATACGAGTAGCGTTCTTGTATCGCACCGGAAACATTGGTTAATCCAACAACATTCCAGTTTACGTCTTGAAGAACGTAATAATCTGTTGAACCTTTGCGGTACGTAACGAGATCGTCAATGTATCTCAAGCCCCAAACATAGCGTATGTCGCAAGTTGAACCAACATACTCTTCGAGACATTGCCATTGTCGATTGAAGTAAAACAGCCGTGTTTCACTTCCGACAATTTTTTTGATTCGACGATTCGTTCCGTCATAAGCATAACTTGCAACAACAGTCGAGCCACTTTTTACAGTGACAAGCCGATTCCACGCATCGTAAACCAAATCATAAGCGGCAGACCAGTTGTCTGGTTTTGGAACTTTCATCATGTTGCCGTTTTTATCACTGGAAACATACGACGATGAACCGGCAACTGTTAAAATCTCATTGGCTTTGGAATGCGTTCTTGGCTGGTTGAGTTCAAACGTTCCATCGCCGTTGGA
>JAIRYX010000104.1 GCA_031267635.1 Planctomycetaceae bacterium | reverse complement strand
ACACCAAAACAAAACTAAAAAATGTAGCCAATAAATCAAAAACAAAAAATTGACGTAAATACTAAAGTATCAATAACTTACAGTGGAAACTCTTGTTTGATTGAAAAGGAACTTCCGTTTAAAAATTCGATTTTTACTTTGCATAAATGCGGTATGGATCTTGACATATCTCCCCAAACGGTCAAAATATATTTCTCATGGTGAGAAATTGCACTTTTATTGCGTCTATAAACTCCATGAATAATTAGCAGTTCAGTAACGAATAAAATGGCAATTCTTATCGTGGAATGTATAACAAAAGTTACTTTTGTTTACGCCCCCTTCGTCTAGTGGCCCAGGACACCGGATTCTCAGTCCGGTTACAGGGGTTCGAATCCCCTAGGGGGTAGTTGGTGTCACCGGACGCTACGTCCGGTGACAGTTAAAGTGTCACACAAAAATTTTTCGTAAATTTAGACGTTGTTGACACTTATAATACATTTGTTAGATTATTACCTAGTCATAATTTAGCTTTGTAATTGGGAGTTGTCCGGCGTTCGCGAGGCGTTGGGGAAGCCAAAAAAATTTTCTAACCGGATGCTAAATCTGGCTTGACGTGAACCGGCTCTTTTGAACAACTCCCCCTTTTCTCCCTCTTGACGGGTTTTTATTTTTCTGATACATTTTTTCGCGGTTGACGGATTTCCGTTTTCCACAGAATAAAAATTGCTTTCAAAAGGCAGTTTTTGTTTTTGAATTAAACAGAACAAGAATTATCCGAAACGACTTGCCGTATCTTGGAGCGTTTGCTCATCCAGAAAATTTTTCCGGTTTGGCAAGGTTCTTGCGCAACCCACAAATGATGAGTTTAGGAAACATTTATGAATTGAATCGTTAAATCACCACTCTATAAAAAGAGGACACCAAACATGAAAATGCGTGAATTTTATGAACGGCATTATTTGCCCCGGAAAGAATCTTCAAAGCGAACATTGGAAGAATACGAAACCGCAATCCAAAAATGGGAAGATTCCACCGGAAATCTCCCTCTAGCCCTCAATCCAGCGAATCCCTATCATGCCAATAAGCGAAGCGAAAAACAGCAGTTCCCTCCTTGTTTTTCAGCGCCGTTGCAGATGAAAAAGCGATTACACGAATTGCTCGAAAATCGCAAGAGGGCAATAGATTTTCGGACTGATCGGACAAAGACGCCGGTTTTGAAATTGAAGTTGCCGCCTTACGAATCGGATCACGTGCTGAATATCGCCTATCACGTTTTGTGCGGTGGGACGGCGTTCGAGCACATCAAGAACGTAAGTATTCCGTTCGCCGTTGACGACTTTTTCTTTGATGTTTAATATAAACGTTCCGCTTGGTTTAAGAATGCGTAGCAATTCGCGTGAAATCGGAAGAAACCACTCGACATACTTTTCAGGCGAAACGCCGCCATAAATTTTCTTTCGCGCATCGGCATAAGGCGGACTCGTAAAAATACAATCAATACTGTCGGACAGAATATCTTTTAACAACTCGCGGCAGTCGCCTTCAAGAATTGTTATCGAATCATCATTCATTATTCCCTCCGCTTTCCCTTGAAAGAAATTGAATCGGATGCGCGAGGATTCGTAAATCGTTGCATATCTGATGAAAGCATTCCTGTTTCTTTTCCAATAAAATGAATTTTCGATTTAACAACGCCGCCGCTGTTTTTGCGTGAGATAAAGCATTTGCTGCGGTGGAAATTTCTTCACTTCACGCTCGCTATCGGTATGACACATTTTTTCATTATAAAAAGGATGAATGTTTGAATGTTAACGGCGATTGAATATAAATCCAAGCAAGTAAAATTTAATAGAAAGAAAGGAAATTTTTTCGAGAATTTCAAAAAACTAGCTTTCTTGTTGCTATATTCGATAAAATATGCAAATATTCAGGTAAACTAAAGAAATGTCAGTATATAACCGATTTATTAAAATAATGGAATGCATTATGGAGACTGTTATTACAAAGCGATTGCTACTACAAGCACGCCCCGGGAATTTACAGTAACACTTCCTTCATCATCATCTACAGTTACAGTTAAACAATACGGAGTTGCATTAACTGGAGCAGGTGTCAATGTTACTGATGCGAACTTAACGTACTATTTAAATTCTACTACGCATAATACGAATACATTAGGAAAAGCGACTTTTTCAGTTCCTGTTGGTTCGTTTAGGTACTTAATTTTAGATAGGACAACAAATAAAGTATATGGGTCATCTGTATTAGTTGTTCCTTATGCTAATCACGATATTACAATAGTAGCTGACGAACCTAATTTAGTTTCACCGGCAAATAATGTTTCCTTAACAACTTCATCGTTGATAAATTTTCAATGGGGAACCGTTACTAATGCAACTCAATATGTTTTATATCTTCGGCATGAAAACAGTAGTGATTGGAATTCTTACAATTTTGGAAATGCTACTTCGCCCAATATAAATTTTTCATTGTCATGGACAGGAACTTGGTACTGGGCTGTCGAAGCATATAATAGTTCAAATGAATTAATTGGCAGTAGTGATGTACGTAGTATAACAATTTCATCTCCAGCTTCAAATAGTTCCAGCAATACCAATAACTCACTAATTAGCCAAGCAGTTGTTAGTAAATCTCCTATTACTACGAGTTCAAATATTGCTAGTATACTTAAATCGCATCGGACAATTGAAAAACAAGAGCAGTATGCAAAAATGATTTCTTTATCTGAAATACAACTACTTGATAAAGAAAATGTGCCAGCAACATTCAATTTACTCGAAAGTGTTCAAAATGAATTTAATATTATCGAACCTGAAATAGAAGAAAACGAAACATTTCAACTTAGTAATCCCCCAAATGAAGAAATTTTACGCATCTTTCGGAATGTGATACTTGGGTGGTAATTTTAGTGCCATATCCTCTATAAGCAATTTTAAAAATCTAAAAATCCCTCAAGATGTATTGGGGGAATTTTTAGTAGTACGCCACAAAACCCATGAACCATTATTTTTAAAAATCCCATGACCAGTATCTCATTTTCAGATGTCAGCCCATTTTCTTATGTCAAACAATCGTCTGTTTTCAATAATACATTTTCTTTGAGAATGTCGGAAACAGAACAGAAAAAACTGTCTTCTGAAACAAATTCGAAAAATGACATTCTTGATCTTTCGGCGGAAGGAATTGCGGCAAGTCAAAATCGGAAGTTGGAAAATGCGGAGTCAGTTGACAATGGATCAATTTTGCAGGAAGTGATCCGTAATTCCAAAAATTCGATTCTGTTGCGTCTTCAAAAAATACTCGGTAGTGAAAATATTTCGTTGTCCGATGATCAACGTTTTACGCTTTCGGTTAATAAAGCCAGCGGCAAAGTGGAAGTGTCGGAGATGGATGACGCAGAGATACAAGAAAAAATTCAGCAAGCGGTGACGGATGATAAAATGTTAAAGGAAATGATTCTTTCAACGGAACGAACGTTGGGAATTAACAAAACAATTAATTCCAAAATTTTTGGAATCGGTTTTAATTCGATTCAACAAATCGCGGATGATGTCGTGGAATCGTATCAATTGGATGTGACGGTTCGTGGAAAAATGTTTACCGAAATGAGCAAGGACGGCGAAGCAATATTTGAAGAGAAAGACTATACTTACTCTCTTGCTTTGGAAAATTTTCCATCCGAAGCAGATGATTTTATCAATCATCTTAAAACCATTTTGTTTCCTGCAATGAATACAATACCCATTTCCAAAGCGTCTTCAGAATGGGAGCAACAAAAAACGGCATCTGCTCTTTATGGAGATAAATATTTTACAACGACATCGGGTATCCCAAGAGATAGTCAGGTGGCTTATGCTCAAAGTCAGCATCAACAGCCGATTCTTTGGGCTTTAGGATTTGAGGAAGGAACAACAAACGGTCTCACCGATAGATTGCTTAGCAGTTCGCTTGCAACAAATCATTATCAGACGTTTTCTCAACTGACTGCGAAAGGAATGTTGGAGGAACAAATGGTCAACGAAAAGTTTTCAAAAATTCTCGAAGAAAATAAGATTCAACTTAATTCCGACGAAACGCTTAAAACAGGCGTGGATAAGCTCGGAAAAATTCGCGTGACTGGTGGAATTGAAAACAAAGACAAAATCAAGCGGATTGAAGATGCTCTCAATAACGATGAAACGCTGGGAAAAGAGATACTTATGATGTACGCCAAGTTAAGTTATACGGAAGGATATGTAGACGAAAAGTTTAACGGCAACGTCAGACCAAGAGATATGATTCTTCTGAACGATTTACTTCAACGCGAAACGGGAGCGTCGCTTTACAATCTTTCTTATGACGAAACGAGCGAAGTATTTAAGGATACCGAAGGAAATGCGGATGTCGAATCGCTGATACAAAATGAATTTCATCTCGGACAACTTCTGCACGACAGCTTAACGCGAACAGAAACCGGCGAATATTTATTTGCCGAAGAAAATAAATTTGAAATAGGATTCTCTTACAAAAACGGCGTTCTGATGAACGATCAATCGATAAAAAAGATGGAAGACGTACATAATGTCGTGAAAGCATATACTGAAAACAAAGAAAATTTACCGGATAGCGAAGGCGAAAATCCGGCATATTTCTTATCGCTTTTGCGCCGCGAATTTGCGTGGATTTCGTTCAATGAAGACCGACTCGCCCGTTTCTACGGAACCGAGGCGGAGCAAGTTATTATTAACACACAGAGGCGGAAATAATTGAAAAATTTTTGGAATTCCACGTCCCGAATAATAGCGGCAAACGCGGACATTCTTCTTGCGGCAATAGCGAACAATCGTTTTCACAATGTCTGACATCAAATGCACCTTTCATACTTCGACAAGAATTTCTTCTTCGTTAAAATATTCGCCCAAATGTTTCATCGCAATTCCGACATGCCAATTCCGGCAAGCAGCGATTGGCTCTACGGTTTCATCTTCTTTTGCGGCGACATATAACACATCGCCTAAAATGCTGAACCGTTCAAATGCCGCATTTTCGCCGATTGCCCGCGCTTGCTCGTAATTTGTTTTTTGCGATGTTGGCTCTTCATCATTCTCAAGCGAAACTGATACTTTCAGCATTACTGACTCTCCATTCTCCATTGTTATTCTTGACGTTGGCTGTCACGATGACCGCCGCTCACTGACGCAAGCCGGATGTAAATCCGGCAATGAAGAAGGAATCAAATGGTCGCTGACTGTTTCGCGCTGGCTCGCTCGCGCAATGTTTCATTGTCCACTATTGCTGACTGATTCGCGCGATGTTTCATTACCAATGTCGCTGACTGGCTCGCTTGCTGTTCCGTAATTTACGGCGTTTCGGCGAACCTAATATAGTTATCGTATAGCGGCGAATTTGCTAGAGTAGTTTTGTCTATCACTGACAAAAGCCGGTAGAGAATCGGCGAAGATACTGCCTGAAAGAAGCGACGGGGGGTTGCTATTGGGCTATGCGGATGATATAGAAGCCCGGTCGCATTTCAATCGTAACCGCTGAACAAGCCATTCTATGAATAGAATATTTGTCGCCATTCAATCGCAGCCGGAAGGCGAAGAGATTGAATAGCAAGTCTATTTATAAAGATTGTGCCTCAAGATGTTATGTCATAAAATACGTCTCAAAATCACGTCTTGATTTTTTCGTCACGGCGAGGTAAAATACTATTATTATGGAGAATCAAATTTTGGAAACAGAAAACACGAAACCGCACAACCCGCATGATAGATTTACGAGGTCAACGGTCGGCAACCCGATTTATGCGAGTGATTTTTTATTGCACTATGCTCCGCCTATTGTCGCAAAATATGTGGACTTGGAACATTTGAAAGCTGCGCCGACGCATTTTTTGAATAAGCAACTCA
>JAIRYX010000053.1 GCA_031267635.1 Planctomycetaceae bacterium | reverse complement strand
CTGCTAATGGATCATTTGATAAATAAGGGCGGCGATGGTTAAGTCTTTCGGATAAGCGGTCGAATCATTCGGGAAAATTGGCGGTAACTCTACTGTTGTCGTGCGGATGTATAGGGGGTGGGTTGAGTAACTGAATCGTTACTCAGGGTGTTTTTTTTGCAATTGGTCTTTCCTAGGTATGCTAAATTTGCTATACTCTCGGCAGTGTTCAATTCGTGTTTGTTGTTTTTACTTTCTCCAATATAAAGGAGTCCTATCATGGAGTTCGTTGAGGAGACGTATTCTCGGTTTGACTCACAAAGAAACCAACGCCGGAATTTACTCAAAACACTCTCTCATTATTGGTGAGATGCGGTTGCTAATATTTACCTTTTGACTTTTCATGCCAAACATCCAGCATAATCTATTCCGCAACGACGCTCCCGACTGGGAACAAGACGATGAGCCGACGGCGTTTGTTGCGCGGGTGGTTTTTCCGAGAGGCGTTGACGGGGCGTTTGATTATCGGGTGCCGAAACATCTGGCGGAGGAAATTTCGGCGGGGTTGCGAGTGATCGTTCCGCTCGGACGCGGCAACCGCGAGACGCTCGGTTATTGTATTGACGCGGCGTATCGGGAAGTCAAATCGCAACGGCTCAAAGAAATGATCAGCATCGTCGATCCGCAGCGGCTTTTGTCCGACAAAATGTTGCGGCTGACGGAATGGATCGCCGATTATTATTTATGTCCGCAAGGTCAGGTGTTGGAAGCGGTTCTTCCGGCAGGCGTGCGGGATCATGCCGGAACGCGGCTCGCGTCGGTGTTGTACGTGCCGGACGATTATCAGCCAAAACTTGCTGCATTAGCAAAACTTCCCAATGCGAAATCGGCGTTGCTTACAAGTAAACAGCAACAGGTTTTTAATACGCTGCTTCATTCGGAAGTACCGCTGACAGCGAATGAATTGTCGCGTGCGGCAAAGTGCTCGATGGCGCCGATTCAGCATCTCAAACGTTTGGGACTCTTTCGCGTGCGGACGGAACGTCGGCAAACGTCGGCAATGGACGATACGCAATCCGTTCCTCGCGAATCGCCGCATGAACTCAATCCGCCGCAAAAAACGTGTTTTGAAAAAATTTGCGAAGCGTTGCGCCGTAACGAACATTGTACCTTTTTATTGCACGGCGTGACCGGAAGCGGTAAGACGGAAGTTTATATCCGCACCATTGACGAAGTTGTCCGAAGCGGTCGGCAGGCGATCATTCTCGTACCGGAGATTAGTTTAACGCCGCAAACGGTCGGACGGTTTCGTAGCCGATTTGATCATGTCGCCGTGCTGCACAGTCATCTAACAGACGCGGAACGGCGTCGGGAATGGCAACGTATCGCGTCCGGTTCGGTACAGGTTGTTGTCGGAGCGAGAAGCGCTGTCTTCGCGCCGCTCCCGAATCTCGGCGTTATTATTATTGACGAAGAGCATGAAAACTCGTTCAAACAAGATACAGCGCCGCGTTATCATGCGCGGGAAGTTTCCAAACGCCGCGCCGAGGAAGAACATGTCCCGTTGATTCTCGGTTCGGCAACGCCGTCGTTAGAAAGCTGGCATCGCGCCGTTGTAACGAAAGAATATACGCTTCTTTCCATGCCGCACCGTGTCCGCAATTTGCCGCTGCCGCATGTTTCCACGATTGACTTACGCACGGCAGATCGCGGTCGGGACACCCGCGGCGCGATTCATCGGCGTCTTCACGCGGCAATCAGCACAACGTTATCGCAAAACGGTCAGGTCATTTTAATGTTGAACCGGCGCGGATTTTCGACGCATATTCAATGTCCCGCGTGCGGCGAGGTCGTGAAATGTCCTGATTGCGAAGTGTCGCTGACGCACCATCAAACCGCCGACGTTGCCGTTTGTCATTATTGCGATTATCAGATTCCCGCGCCGCCGAAATGTCCGAAGTGCGCGTTTCCCGGTATTCGATACAGCGGTTTCGGAACGCAGAAACTCGAACAGGAACTCAAACAGCGTTTTCCTCATGTCCCGTTGTTGCGGATGGATACCGACACGATGCAAGGACACGGCACGCATGAAAAAGCGTTATCGCAATTTCGTGAGGGCAAAGTCCGCATTTTGTTAGGAACGCAAATGATCGCCAAAGGTTTGGATTTTCCCAACGTAACGCTTGTTGGAGTAATTAGCGCGGACACGGCGTTGCATTTGCCGGATTTTCGCGCGTCGGAGCGGACGTTTCATTTGATTACGCAAGTGGCGGGACGAACCGGACGCGGAGAACGCGGCGGGCAGGTGATTGTGCAAACATTTAATCCCGATCACGCGGCAATCCGCGCGGCGACACAGCATGATTATTTTGCGTTTGTCAAAAGCGAATTACCGATGCGCGAGTTGCTCGGTTATCCGCCGTATTCCCGCATGGCGAGATTTGTTGTCCGCGGACCGAACGAAACCACCGTCCTTGATTTTGCGAAACAAATTGCGGATTCGCTCTGTAAACAAGCGGCGGAAACAGGTCTCAAATGCCGTCTTCTCGGACCGGCTCCCGCGCCGTTTGTCAAGTTGCGCGGAAATTACCGCTATCATATTCACGTCCATTACGCCAACGATTCCGAAACATCGGAACGAATGCGAAACGTCATCCGCCTTGCGACAGCCCGCCTCAAACCGCCGATTGACACGCTTTGGATTGTAGATATTGACCCGCTGGATATGTTGTGAGACTTGCGTCTGCGATATGAATCCACAAGCCATCCTTATTGAATGACTTACACAACAGAATATTTGCAACAACCTCACGCATTCGCGACAATAAAAAATAAAACAATCTCACTATTTTCGTATTGCCTTCAAAGAGCAAAAAAGATAAAATCCGAGTTTGTTAGTGATTTATTGAAATGAAGGGATTATAAGGCGACGTTTGGATTGCGATAAGTGCCGGGTATCACAAGATATTCCGTCAAAACGGATTCATGGTGCCTTTTCGTTTTTTCGTTTTGGACCGGAGAATTGTAGTCCCGTTCCGTTGGATGGTCCCGATATGTGGTATCTTCTGGAAATACGTAACAAAGGCATGTTCCGTATCGGTATGTATTTTTTCAACAAGGATGGACATTCCGGTCACAATCGGTTACGAGATTATCTTATCGAAGTTTATCCGTCGCCGCGTCAATGGACGGTCGAGGATTTTTATGAAGATTGAAAAAACCATTCTTTGGAAGCGGAAAAAATCGCGTGGTCGCAACCGCCGTTGACGCGAACTCGAATGCGCGATTTTTGGGGCGGCGTGTACAAACAGATTCTTGTTGCGGGACATGGTGTCATTACTACGTTAAAATAGACTGAAATTATTCATTTAACACCATTCTTTCCGCCGTCATTGTGAAACGCTTGCAAGGCGAACCGACGCATGAAGAGTCGATTGGTATTCCTTTCGTTTCGCCTTATTTGCCCAAGGAAAATCCGTACCGAAGACCGCCGCCGAAAAGTTATGAAACGGAGGAAGGTTGGCGAATCGGTCGGTTTTGGAAAACGCTTGATGAAATCTATTGTTACAAAAGGGGGCTTGACACACAACGAAAAAAACCGTATTCTGGCTTATCAATGGGCAATGTTTCATACCGACAATAATATGGAAATTACTCAAGCGTCAAAGGCGTTTCAGTGGCAGTTGAATCAATGGGACAAACGTCAACGCAAGGAATGGCGGGAGGCAATGGAAACAGCGTTCAAAACGCATTATGACGAAAACGAATCCCTCAGGAAGAGTATCGAATCGCAGAAGCATGGACCGCCCTAGTTTTTTCTGGATAGGCATAAATGGCAACGTTAGATTTTTTTTTCATTGAAAGGAAAGCGTGATCATGTTAAGATTAAGTTTGTGGGTTTTGGCAATCCTGTTTGTCGCAAGTTAGACATTTGCGGATGACGTGGTTGTTTTCGTTTATGTCGAGATATGAAACAGACGGGACAGGTGAATTCAAACGGAGAAGTTTTGGCAAGAGTCGGTAAAAACGTCAATGCAACTTATTCGGCAACCGCGAATTATAACGGAAATCCGGGTGTTGCACGCTGAAGAATCGCTTCAAAGCACTCAATGGACTTACACGGTCAGCGCAGGTTTTGACGTTATTTATAGTCCAATTTCGGGTAACGGTAGTTCGGTAACAATGACTGCCAAGAGTACCGAAGCGGGAACATATACGATGACTGTTACGTTCGATGTGACGTTTACTATCAAAACACCTCAAAAAGATAGTAATGGAAATTATGTTTATAGTAACGGCATACAGCAATTTACAACGGAATTTCCTTTTTAATCAAACAAGAGTTTCCACTGTAAGTCATTGATACTTTAGCATTTACGTCAATTTTTGTTTTTTTGATTTATTGGCTACATTTTTTAGTTTTGTTTTGGTGTTTGGTTTTGATTTTTGCAGGGAGGATTTCAGGGATTGGGATGTTGGCAAGTGTCAGGAGTTGTTCGATTTCTTTGCGAGACTTGGGAACATAAAGAGCAGAGATGTTGTCGTCGAGTTGAACTTCAACAGTGCCTAGCGTTTCCAAGAACGCAATTCCTTCCTCAACCGTTATGTCCAACGTTCCCCAACAGCCCCGCAACTTTAGTATTAAATATTAAACAACTGAAAAATTCCATAAACAACCGACGTCACTTTAGATCAATCACTAATGGTATTACACTCTTCTCGACGTACAATACATCCAGTTTCTGAATCAATAAAATA
>JAIRYX010000445.1 GCA_031267635.1 Planctomycetaceae bacterium | reverse complement strand
TTTGCACGGTCAGTTCTTTGTACATCGGACAGTTTGACCGCATTCGGATTGGAGCGTCTTGTTCATTGCGCATAATGACCGAGTCGTCGGTCAGCCGCCAGCCGAGTTTCAAATAAAACGGAACCATCGCCTCTTTGCAAAACAGTACCGCGTACAGATAGCCGCGACGATTCGCTTCGTCCAACGCACATTGAATCATCCGCGCGGCGTATCCTTCGTAACGGTATTCCTCCGCGACCGAAACGCCTTGAATGCTTGCGACATTGTATCGCCAATTCCAAGTCGTTGTAATCGTCCGAATGACAACGCCGACATGTCCGGCAACCGACGCGGGAATATTCGGATCGCCGCTTTTTTTCCGCAGAATCACCGTGTACTCCGGCGAGACATTGTGCCACACCCGATGCTCCTGAAATTTGTCAGGGCTGTCAGGAAAACAGCGTTGCAGATGTTCGCGAAGCTGCCGATCCAGTACGGCGTCAATGCCGCTTTCTTCAAGTACCTCCAAATCTAATGACTCGTTCATGCCGCATCTCAAAAAAAAGGCGAGTGGTGGTGGATTGTCAAAGTTTTGAAATATTTGAAAATTCAAGTATCACAAAACTTATTCCTCAATAGACGACGTATCAATTTCAATTTGTTTTAATTCAGTAATTTCTATTTTATTTTCACCGCTATTTTTCAAACAATCCCAAATCGGTTTACTGATATTATCAGCGTCGGTTGTGTTTTCTTTTTAACAAAGTATAAAACTTGTCATTGTTTACGAATCGTTTTCACGTCATTTTGGAAATTACTTTCTGAACGTATCCGCATATTCTTTCCAAAGGTCGTCGAGCGATTTTCCTGTGAGTTCTTGGAAGATTTCGTCTTTATAAGTGCGTTCGCGCATGGCGGCGTTCAGTTTTTTGACAAACTCTTTTTCTTTGCCGTAGGTTGTTTCGATCCAGATAAAGAATCCGGCGGTTGTTTTGTAAGCGTCACGGTAACTGGCGCGGTCGGGATTGATTCGCGGCAATTTCACATCCGGTTCGTAATGCGCATGGCGGATGTAATCGGCGATTCCTTCCGTGACCCAGCCGGGACCGGTGTGCCGAGGATACGATTGAATCACATGCACCAGCTCATGTGCGACCATTCCAAAATCTCCCGGCTGGCGGTGAATCCAGTCGGCGGAAATATTGATCGCGTTGCCGGCAGTGTACGCAACGCCGTCCATTTTGCGGAAAATGATTGTGATCTCTTTCGGCGGCACATAACCGTCCGATTGAAGCAGCACGTCCATTTTTGGATACCATTCGGTAACAAGTTTGCTTGCCTTGCCCGCCCATTCGTGAATCCCTGCCTGCTGAAGTACCTCGCCTTCGATGACAACGGTGACTTTGGCGAGTTGCGCAGGCAAACGCTTTTCCGTTTTTTCCGGAGATTGATCGGACGGCTTTTGTTCCGGCGATTGTTGGTCTTCGTGAACAACGGCGTTGTGTTCCGCTTTTTGCGGTTCGTCCGCCGATGTTAAAGCCGATGAAATACCGCAAGATAAACCGCAGTAAATCAATATGAAATAAAAAAAGTGGCGGAAATGTGCGGACATTGTTATCTCCTCAGGGAAATGTGATAAATAAGAGTTGCGATAGTAAAGCCGTTCGGGACGCTTGTCCGTCGCTCGTCAGCCCGATAAAACCGCGCGGATTGATGGGGCTATGGGCAACTGAATAAGTAAAATCTATTTTATCTCTCATGAGCCGAAACAGCAACACTTTTTCCCGTGAAATAAAAAAATATTGATGCGCGGCGATCCTCCGACAACTTGAGGGAAAAAAAGCCCCAAACAGACATGCCGCCAACGATTCCCTTTTATTCCGGTTTTTACCGACGAAAAGAAATTTATGCCGTTTTGCCGTTTTTGTAGGGCGGCTTCTCGATTTCATTCTATTGTTAGCTAGATTGTTGATGCAACAAAGAAAACGTCGGCAATCCGCGACGTGTCGTCAAAAATCAGCTCTTTCGTGAATCACGGGAATCTTTCCCGCAAGGATTCCGCGGAGCGAGAGAAGTCTCATAGAGACAACGGCGGCAAGAGCCGTAACACAAGAAGACAAAAATTGAAAGGACAAACATGCTAAACAGGTTAAAAATCGGCAAGAAATTCATTGTAAGCTTTGGAGTCATGATCTTTCTGATGGCGATATTGACCGTCGTAGCGATTTACAGCTACGCAAGTATCACGCAGACAACGAACGATGTGGTAAACGGTATTGCGGCAAGCAAACGCGCCAACGATATCATTGACAGCGCGAATATGATGCGGCGCCACTTTTTAGTCTATTTGGTTAACCACGACCCGAAAACGGAGGAGAGTTTCAAAGAGGAGCTGAAAAAGACGCTGGATATCACCAACGATATTATTGAGAAAACCACCTTCGAGGAAAATCGAAAGCACGCCAAAGCTGTTCTCTCCGTTCTGAAAAAAACAGGAAACGCGGAAAACGAGTTTCGCGCGATGGACGCGCAGCTGGAAGACGCGAAAAACGCCTATTACAGCATGGCGGATAATGTTGCCGACTTGATTGAGAAAACTTATGCAATCGTTCAGAATAAAATCGTCGCGTCGGAAAAGAAAGAAAACGACAAGGCGACAACGGTGGAAGAAGATAAAGTTTTTTTAGCGGAATCGCTGCTCCGCACGCTGATTTTGCTGGAAGGGCAGCGAATAGCGCGTTTGAAATTCCTTTACGCTTACGATGACGACGCGCGGCAAGCGGCAATGAAAAGCATGAACGCCGTTAATGAGAAATTTCATTTCTATGTCGACCAAATACAAACGAGTCTGCCTGAGGGAGAAGCGAGGCAATACTTTGAACAAGCGTTGCCGGTGTTTCAGAAATTGAATGAGTTGGGAACGAATCACTCGAATGTGGTTCACTCTCAGGCGGACAAGCAAAGAGAACTCATGGAGTATTTCAAAGAAACAATCGACGTTTCACAAGGGATGCTGCACGTGACCGCGGCGGATTCTCAAAAAGACCTGAACGTTCAGAAAAGCGTCATTGCGTTTTCACGAGAGCTTGTATGCGTTACGGCAATTGCGGCGGTTGTTATCGCTCTTTTGCTGGGATTCACATTAACGCGCTCGGTTGCCGGCGGGATTTCCGGAATCGTGAATCTGTTCAAGCGAATCACGAAGGAAGGCGATACCGACGTGCTGATTGACGACAAATATTTGAAACGTTCCGATGAAGTCGGCGATTTATCGCAGCAAGCGAAAGAGATCATTCATGAACTCCGCTCGGTGACGGAATTAGGACAGTCGCTCAGCCGCGGAGATTGGACAAGCCGCGTGAAAATTAAGAGTAACAAAGACGAGATGAACAAAAATCTTTCCGCGATGCTGGAGCAAGTGAACGACGTTTTGAATCAGGTTCGCAACGCGGTTCAGCAAGTCTCGTCGGGAGCGGGACAAGTTGCCGCGACAAGCGAATCGTTGTCGCAAGGAGCGACGGAGTCCGCCGCGTCGCTGGAAGAAATCACGTCGTCGATGGCGGAAATGGGAAGTCAGACGCATCAAAACGCGGAAAACGCCGCGGAAGCGACCCATCTTGCGAAAGACGCGAGCGACGCGGCAGGCGCGGGGCAAAGTATGATGAAACAGATGATTCATTCCATGGAGCAGATCACGAAAAACTCGCAGGACGTGCAGAGCGTCATCAAAGTCATCGACGACATTTCCTTTCAAACGAATCTGCTGGCGTTGAACGCGGCGGTCGAAGCGGCGCGAGCGGGCATACACGGCAAAGGTTTCGCGGTTGTTGCGGAAGAGGTCAGAAATCTTGCCGCGCGGTGTGCGAAAGCCGCCGGAGAAACAACCCAAATGATTGAAAACAACAATCGGCAGATCCACGAGGGAGCGGGAATTGCGCAGAAGACGGCGGAGATGTTGGATCAGATTGTTTCTCATGTCTCAAGTACCGCCAAGCTGATTAATGAAATCGCGACGGCAAGTAACGAGCAAGCCCAGGGCGTGAGTCAAGTGACGCAAGCGTTGCAGCAGATCGACGCGGTGACGCAACAGAACACCGCGAACGCGGAAGAATCGGCGAGCACTTCGCATGAGATGAACAGCCACGCGACAAAGCTCCAGCAAGTCGTGGCGCGTTTCAAACTTCGTAGCACGAAAACGAACGACGGAATATCGGTTGGCGGACGTTCCTCCGGAGCCGGCAAGTATTCCTCCAATGAATCGGGAAACGCGCTCGCCGCAAACGCCGGTTCATCGGGATACAACTTCGGCGCAAGAAAAAACGCCGCCAATGTCGCCAAATCCGCCAATGCCGAATCCGGCGCGGGCAGAAGCAATCACTGGGGAAACGACGGATGGGACGGCAACAACGCCGCAACCGCCGTCCTCGACAGCGACCCGGATTACAATTTCAAGCTTGACGATAGCGAGTTTGGAAAATAGTAAGAGCTGCACCCGCTCTCGAAAGTTTCGTTCCACAGAGCTTCCGTTCTTGGGAACGGAACTTTCGTTTTCATTCACAAGGGACTTTTAGGACTTTTAGGACTCTTGGTGCTTTTGGAACAAGTAGGGGCGAAAATTTTTTCATCCTTACCTCCGCCTTACGCTCGACGAAGACAAGGGCAACCACGAATGTTTAGAGGATATAGAATAATAACTCTGCCTTACGCATTACGCATTCATCCCTCGCTTCGTGCCGCCTATGAATATAGAATAACAATTCCGCCTTACGCCGAAGGCGTTCCTTTGGAATAACCTCCGGTAGAGGCGAAAAATTTTTCGCCTCTACTTTTTTTAATCAGCGGGCGTACTATGACTTATTCCTCACTTACGCGGTAAAGTTTCCGCTCCGAGCGGGAAAATCTAAATCTTCTCCAAGGAGATAATATTTCAGAGCTTCAGGATTTCTTTCATAACTCCTTAACTCCTAATGGTTAACTTATGTTACGCACCCCAAGCAAAAAAGCCGACAAAATATTCACTGTTTTTTAACCCCGCAGGGGTGTGATGTGCATAACCGGCGGTGGAGCGAAGCGCAACCGCCGGACGCAACTTCCCCAAACCAAAGCCCTGCAAGGGCGAGATGATTTGAAGCGAATACGAGTTTGATAATCTCGTCCCTGCGGGACTTTGTGTTTTTGGCGCGCTGATCCGGCGGTTGCGCTGCGCTCCACCGCCGGTTATGCACATCACGCCCCATGCGGGGCTAAGGAAAATGTTCTTTGACAAATTCATAAATGTACTTTCTACAGAGAGTGCGTAACATGAGTGGTTAAAGTAAAATTTGTACTAATGCTCGCGAGCGACTCGCTACTCTTTATGGGCGATTCGCCCCCGAGAGCGAGACTTTCGCCCCCGAGAGCGAGACTTCCGCCCCTGGGAGCGAACGGCACATTTCTCTCTGTGAAAAACTCATTTTCCTTCGCGAAAAACTCATTTTCCTTCGTGAGAAACTCATTTTCCTTCGCGAAAAACTCATTTCTCTTCGCGAAAAACTCATTTCTCTTCGCGAAAAACTCATTTCTCTTCGTGAGAAACTCGCCCCTGTCTACGGAGCTTCCGGTGTGTTTAACAGAAATTTTATTGATTTTAATAGAAATTGCATGAAATTCCACAGAATTTTCGTTAAATTCAATAAAAATTGCGGTGAATTAAGGAACAATTGGGGCTTTAGGGATTTTGAGGGCGGTGAATTTCTTAAAAATTACCGTGAATTTCTTCTTTTTTCCCAAGAATTTCACACTGTTCCTGTTTTCCAAGAAATTTCCCTTGCCCCAGTCGCCCCGGCAGTCCTTTTTGTCCCTCATCAGGATTCAGGGAGACACGAGGGACTCTTGGAGTTTTTCCCGCCTTTAGGTATCTTCCCTGACCGAAAATTCGAGTTTCCAGCGTTTCCCGCTTTCGGTTGCGTGCGACCAAAGCTCAAGGATTCCGAGTTCGGTGATGCGCGTTTGAAATTTGACCGCGACTTCCTCGTCGTCGGCGTCTTCCCGCGGCAACGACGCCTCTAATGAATCCGTTTCGGCAAGTTCCGGCGTGTCAGAATCGCTTTCACTCGCCGCGGCGGTGTTGTCTGTTGCTGCGGCAATGTTGTCACTCGCTGCGGCGGTGCTTTCTGTTGCTGCGGCAGTGTTTTCTGTTGCCGCGGCAATGTAGGACGCATCCAATAACGTGCCGGGCGCGTCGTTTCGCCGTGTTGTTGAGCTGAAGAAACGGAATGTCGCCGGTTCGCCGACCGTAAGATAAAACTCCTCCGACGGCACGTCGCATTCAGTTCCCTCTTCCATGCCGAACGGCGCGACACATAACGCCTTCAGCGGACGCGGTGCGCCGGGAATCGCCAGTCCCGCCGTCTCAATGCCGACATAGTATGCGCGTGCCGTGCCGCCGTGAATCCGAATGCCGCCAAGCGTTTTCGATAGTCCGTAATAGGCAGCGCCGCGGGCGACAGCGTCGTCCAACTCGAAAGACGGGCAAAGCCGTTTCGGCGTTTTTTTCGGAAACCAAGCGGCAAGCTGTTCAAACAACCGCGTTTCCAACGCCGCCGCGCGAAATACGCCGCCGTTGAGCAACACATGCGTCGGACAAACGGCGTTCTCCGTCGTGTCGGCAGAGACGCCGGACGGAATGATACCAGTGCCGTCCTTACCTCTGCAACAACCGCCGACAGCCGCCGCCGCGCTCTCGGCTTGCGAAGTCACGTTCCCGGCTTGCGAAGTCAAGAATGCCGCCAAATGTTTGGTGATTGCCGAATCTTGCTCAAACGGTAAGCCGATTTCCCGAAAGCCGCTCCCTGACCGCCGCTTGGGTTTGCCGGTCAATGGCGTTTGCGGGAAAAAACCATCCGTCAGCAATTCCACAACACGCTCGCGCGGCACGTCCACCGACACGGTTCCGCCGATTAACTTGCTGCCGCGACCAAGTACCGAGACGTTGTGCGACGGTTGGGAGTGTTGCGACAACAGCGATTCTTTCGCTTCCCTCGCGCTGTGCCAAAGCGCGGTTGCCTGCCACGCATCCAGCTTTATTCCCTTTGCCGCCAGTAATTCCGCAATCAAATGCGCCAACGCCAAATCCATATTGTCGCCGCCGACCAGCAGATGCTCGCCGACCGCCAACCGTCTCAGCGTCAAATTTGCGTCCTCTTCCTCAACGCCGATTAACGTGAGATCTGTCGTGCCGCCGCCTATGTCGCACACAAGCAGTTTATCGCCGACCTGTAAGACATTCCGCCAGTTTTCGCCGGTTTCGCAAAGCCACGAATAGACCGCCGCTTGCGGTTCTTCGAGAAACAAGAGTTTTTCATTCGGCAGTCCCGCCGCAACCGCCGCTTCACGCGTTAGCTCCCGCGCGCTGGCGTCAAACGACGCCGGCACCGTCAGCGTCACCTGTTGTTCCGCGATAGGAGCGTCGGGAAACGCCGACTCCCAAGCGTCAATCAGATGCCGCAAAATCGCGCGGGAAACGTCAAGCGGCGACAGCTTGCCGATTTCGTCCGCCGCTCCCCAAGGTAAAATCGCCGCACGGCGATCCACCTTGCTGTGGCACAACCACGACTTTGCCGCGCTGATCGATCGGTCGGGAACTTCCGAACTTCGCCGCCGCGCCGCTTCGCCGACAACGACAGTGCGGGAATCCGCGGCGTTGTCTTTCCCCCAAGCGAGAGCAGTTTCGTATTGCGGCGACTCTCTTTCGGTCGGCAAATAGACAAACGACGGCAAGCTGTTCCGCGATTCAATTGTTCCCGGCGCGGTATATTGCGGAATCGGCAGGACTTCCACCGGAATTTCGCTGATTTTATACCGCTCCGCCGCGCCGCTTATCTTTGCGTAAGCCAAAACGCTGTTTGTCGTCCCAAGGTCAATGCCGATAACGTATTGATTCTTCATTCTATTGATTCGCTACGAAGTTTTATTGTTATCCCAGACGTCATCGGCTAACACGATGAGTCTAACATTCGTCACTAAACACGATGGATGGAATTATCCCATATATAAATAAGAATACAATGACATGGCGGGGAAAAGGACAATTGAGCCGTCGGGAACTTTTGAGACAGGCGGCGTTTCCGCGATTCCCGATTAGCTTGCAAAAATATTTCCGAACGGTTCTCCGTGAATCAGCGAAAGCCCAAGTATTGTCCAAATCGGAAGCGTGATCAGCGCAAGGATGCTGTTCGGGAGAATCGTGTCGAACGCCGTTGCGGGGTCGCCGTCATAATGACGCGAAAGCACCATCGGGAAAATCGCCGACGACATCGCGGCGTGAATCACCAACACTCGCCGGATTTCTATTGTCAACGGGGCGTACACCGCGACCGCAATAAAAATCGCCGGTAACACCACAAGCCGCAGTAAGCATGACCAAAACGCAATCCGTATGCCCCGCCGCCAATGGCGGCACATTCGCTGCCAGTCAAACGCGTCGGCAATCGAAATTCCGACAATAAACATGCTCGCCGGCAACGAAGCGTCGCCGAGCAGCTTGACCGCGTTCATCGCAAATCGCGGAATATAAGGATAAATACCAAGCTGATTGATCATCATTGCAAGCACAATCGCACATGTCGGCGGATTGATTGCCCGAAGAAGCGTTTTGCGATTGATGGCGCCGCTCATGGAAATAATAACGACCGTCCAAATCGACAGCTCCGAGCCAAGATTTTGAATAAACAAGACCGCTTGCGTTTTGTCGTGTGCATCGTACAAAGCGGTGATCAACGGAATCGGCACAAAACCATAATTCAAAATGCTGACGCACGCGGCAAATGTTCCGAGCGTTTTCCAATTTTGCAGTCCGGTCAGCTTTTTCGGCAGAATCCCGACGGAAAAACCGAGAAGGGCTCCTATTCCTGTCGCCGCTAACCCAATAATCGGCGGAAGAATCAAATTTTGATAATCGCCGATAAGCTCGCTGGCGGGAAGTATCCGCTCAAAAATTAAGCACGGCATCAACACCCACACCGTCAGCTTATAGAGCGGCGTTTCCGCCGGCGCCGGATACCAGTTCATTCTCCTAAAAAACGCGCCGCATCCCACCACAAGATAAACGCCAATCAACATTTGAAGCGGAACGAGAAAAATATCCCAGTGAGACACAGGCATTTTACACCAAAAACCAGAAAGAGGATTGTTACTATTATACTATTGTGCTTGCTCTATCCATAACCGGTAATATTATGACAAGAAAGAGGAAATCCGGCAAGAGACGCGGTGATGGGACGTGCGCGTTGGTATGGATTGAAGTGCAATCTCTCGCCGTGATGAAGCGTCAAATACAAAATTTCCGCACAAACCTTGCTTTAACAACGTCGGCTTGCTTTTGTGCCGGCATTCCCGCTCTCACAAGATTAATGTTTACTTTTCCCGAAAGTCCGTTATAATGCTGCGGTGTTTATCTTTACAAGTTGGAAACTGTTTTCACGGAACCGAAGCGAATGACTTATCGTTTATGCAACTCTCTTTTTAGGTTGGTGTTATGCGCTGCTTTAGCGTCTCTGGCGTTCGGTTGTCCCGATAAGAATATACAGACTGACGGACGTTCCGAGTATTGGCAATCCGTTACGCCCGGCAAAAAATTCACCCTTTTGGTAATCGGTGACGCCGAAATTGCTAAAAAGATCAATCAGGTTGCCGGAACTTGGGAAGAATTGACGCAAGCATCGCTCATCGTTGAAGAAATGTCGATTGAGCAGCTTCTTGCCGATTCCGACAAACCCAAAGCCGATGCTGTGGTTTGTCCCATCCAATTGCAGGCGACATTGGTTGCCAAAGGATATCCGGCGGCAATTTCCTCCGAAGTGCATTTATCCGTGCCGGATGACGTATGGTCTGATCTGCTTGATACTTACAAACACAAGTTGAGTAAATTCGGACCAGAAGAAATGTTCATTCCGTTTGGGTCGCAGTTTTTCGTTTGTTATTATCGTGTTGATCTTTTGCAAAAATTGGGGGCAGAACCGCCGAAAACTTGGGAAGATTACGAAAATTTGCAAAAAAACTTACAAGAAGCCAATTCCCCAAACTGGAGGGCATCATTGGAACCGACCGCTCCGGGTTGGGCGGCAAAGTCGCTTTTGGCACGAGCAGCGTCTTATGTAACGCACCGCGACTACTATTCGACAGTATTTGACGCGAAAACAATGAAACCCTTGATTGCAGCGGAACCATTTGTGCGAGCGTTGACGGAAATGTGCAACGCAAATCCCCTCGACGTGCCGCGTTTGTCGCCGTCCGAAGTTCGTAGTGCGTTTTGGCAGGGAAAAGCGGCTTTGGCAATCACTTATCCGACCTCGGCGGAAGACTCCGCGCCGACAGAACAATTGCTGCCGAAACAATCGGAATTTAAAGCTGGAATCGCCATGATTCCAGGTTCGCTGAAAGCGTTCAACCCGGAGAAAAAAATATGGGATGACCGATGGCGCGATGAACCGTCGCAAATTCCAACGCTGATTTCCGGTCATGTCGGAATGATTTCGGCAGAAACATCTGAACCGGCAAGCATGTTGAAATTACTGCTCTGGCTTTCGGGCGAAGAATGGGGAACCGAAGTGTTCGCTTCGTCGCCGCAATCCGGTATCGGACGCAACAGCGAAGTGCGGCAAACGTCGCGCTGGGTCGAAAAAGAAATTTTGCGGGATCAATCGGTGCAGTTGCAATATGTTACTGTGTTAAATTCACATTGGAAACGGGACGCGGTTTTCGTGTTTCCGCCGCTGCCGGGTTACGAAGAGTATATGAATGTACTCGACCGCGAAGTGCGGGAAACGATCGACGGCAAAAAAGAACCGCAAGCCGCACTCAATTCGGTTGCCGACGAATGGCAAAAAATCACCGAAAAATATGGGATAGAGTCTCAGCAAAAATGGTATCGCCGATGTTGCGGCATGACCGGATGAGGAAAATGAAAAGTTGAAAGATAGATATTTTGGCTCAATATCCTTTTTCATTACTTCCGGTTCCATTGGGGAAATTCAAAGGATTTTAATATTCTATACTTCTCGCACTTGAAAACTCGCCTCTTCAGACAGAGTTGATCGTTCGCCACGTCCCCAAAATCCCTTTTGTCCCTACATGTCCCTTTAGGAATAAAAGCCGAATTTTCAAAGGATGAGGAGTATATCAGCCCCAAACGAAAAATTAACCAACCTAAAAAGGAATATCCATTATCAATACCGGAGGCGAGGTTTCCAGTCCGCGGGGCGTTGTGGTATGATTTTTTTGTTTCATTATTTTGCAGACTGGACGCTCGCGATTCCGGTAAAAATCAGTCGGTTATTCGTTTCACGTTTATGAGCGATCTGTTCGTTTTAGATCGTTCGACGGTAATTTTCAGCGGTTCATTTGCAGAGAGCTTTACGTCGAATGTAAGTCCTGACGTATCGGGATTTTCGTATTTTTCGTCGATAAGCAACGTTTCGTTTTCACGAACATCAATCACCGAAACCCGATATTGACCGGGCGGTAACCCTTTGCCCATGTTGACGTTGAACGTTCCGTCCGATTGAATTAACGCGGTGTATTGTGTTTGCGGAGTTTCAAACCGGACAATTCCCGTAACAACCGGCGCCCCGTCCGAAAAAGAAACCGAACCGTTTGTTTTGATATTGCCGTTACTGCAACCGGTAAACACCGACAAAAGACAACAAACCGAAACCAAAAAATAAAATTTTAATGTACGCATTTTTGTATAAAGAGTTGATGGTTGATGATTGGTAA
>JAIRYX010000388.1 GCA_031267635.1 Planctomycetaceae bacterium | reverse complement strand
CCCCAAAAGCCAAGAATTGCCGTCTCCGATGGGACGTCGGAGACCCGCGAGCCGGCGTCCGAGAGAAAAATCCGGACGCGGGTGTGTCCTGAATGTTCACTGCTATGCGTAACATGAGTAATTCAGGGCAACGGTGCGGAGCAATTCGTTTTTGAAACGGAAGTCACATTGACTCGACCGGCTTACCAAAAGCGGAAGGGACAAAAGCCGATTGCGATCCCCGGCGAACCGCTCACGTTACGATGAGTGATTTCAAAAGTTGTGGAAAAAGGGAGTGGCAAGATTCATTATTGGTATTTATTGACGAACGTTTTTGGGGATGTTGACACGGGAAAAATTGCGTGATGGTACTACTATCGTTGGCAGATTGAGAGTTACTTTAGCACGGCAGACCGCCCACGGCGGGAACTTTATTATCGGGCTTGTTTGTGTTGATAAGAATCGTCGATTTTTTAGACCTCGTGAACGACGACCCAAAAAAAATCAAAAAAATACGTGCCACTATCCAAAAACTCCTGCAAAGCACCGCGTAATTTTTGTGTTAATACTTTTGAGTATGGGCAGACCTTGCGTCTGCCCATGATTTAAGGAAAACGCATGAGAATAAAGAGCAAATGTATAAAAATAAAGGGAAAACGCACAAGAATACAGAGAAAACGCATAGAAATAAAGGGCAGACGCGAGGTCTGCCCCTATGTTTCTGCCGTTTCACCTTGTCCCTCAAATCCCTAATGTCCCAATTGTCCCTAAAACTGGAAGAGACATGAGAGACACTTGAAGCTTTGAGGACTTGGGACGTTTGTTTGATTTCAACAATTGATCTCCCAAGAAAGCAAAAACCCCGTTGCGCGTGTGCGTTTCGGGGTTTTTACTTGCAAAGTAACTAACAGCCGTAAGAAACTCAAGGATAAACCTTTATGCTGCTTACTCACCTTTAGGAGGACTAGAAAGTGTATCGTGTTAAAAATTCAATTCGTGTCGTTTTTCCGGGTTTAAGATCGTTACGTGTTTGAGTCAACGGATTGTAGGCGTGCCAATCGGTTTGCCATTGGCTCACTTCAAGACCTGTTAAAAAATTGCCTGTCCAATTGTAAATTCCGTTCATAAACAACATCTGATTTTTGTCGCGTGCGCTGTAAAGGGTGTTGCTAATCGACGCAGTACCGAGAATGTCGTCCATTTTTTCAAAACAATATCCGGCGTTCATCTGAAATTTGGAGGTTGCTTTGAAATTCAAATTAAGCCATCCGCCCGTTACGTCGGCGCTGCGCGGATCAATTCCGCTGTTTCCCGGCGTAAACAAGTCGATTCCCTGTCCGATAGCCGCAAGCGACGATGAAACGTTGGTACCGGTATAAAACTCACTGGTAAAACGGAATCGTTTGGTCAACGGAATCGTTAAGTCCAGATTGACCGCCCAAATTTCATGACGGCGTTTGTTGAGTCCCGGAGAACCGTAATCATAAGTTTGTTCACCGAGCATTCCTGATAATCCAACCGTGTACGGCTGACAATCAGCGTGAGTATTGCGTCCAAATATTACGGCATAACGCCCTTGAAACAGAGGCCAGCCGCTATTCGCTTTGCCATATGTCAATGTGAGATAATCAATCGGAACATTATCGCAAACGGCAATTTGCCAAATCGTACTGACGCCGGAATCCCATTGACGTTCCCGTTCCAAACGCACCTGCGCTCGCCGATAACCGAGATTTCCGGTGTACGAACCGGGAACATAATTGAGACTTTCCGGCACGAGCGGCGAAACAATTTCCCACTCCTGACCAATCAGCAATCGCGTATCGTTTCGTTTGAAATCGACAAACGCTCTTCGCAACATCAATGCCCCGCGATTTCTTGGGCTACCGTAACTATAATTTTGAAAATCGACTTCCAGTAATGCCGACGTTTTCAACGGCTGGCAATACCAATTGAAATTCGGCCCGTCCACTTTTAAACCGATTCGTGACGATTTCGGATCAATGTGAAAACCGGAATGTCCGCCGCCGTCGAGATCAGGACTTAACGAGTACAACGCAAAATCTTCATTCACGGTACGCTTTGTTTCGTAAGAGGAACTGACGTTAATGTATCCGTAAGGCGTAATCGTAAATGCTCCCTTACGCCAATTCGACTGTTGCGAAAAGAGATTGTTTTCTTTCAAAATTTCATTGAGTTCATCGTGCGTAATATATTCGCCGCCGAACGCATTCGTAACAACCGGTTTCGTCACATCGGCTGTGTAATCTTGTTCCGAGAAACGTGCCGGTGTTGGTTCCGCAACATAGTTATAGCTTACCGGCATTTGATATTGAGGAGCGTACGCTAACAATGTCGGCTCTTGCGGTATTTGCATCGGTTGCTGTGCAGGAATAGAATGCGTTGCCGCTAATTCCGTTTGATTGGCAGACAACAAAGAATTAACATTGGCTTGGTAAATGTTTTCTTGATAAACGTTTGTCGTGTTATTGGAAACCGGAGTCACATTCGGCGTGAACGCTGGTTGATAATCGACATAATTGACATGCGTTGCCGTATTAAATGGCGTTGCCGTAAGATTTTGCGGCGTCTGCCATTCCCTATTCGATATTTCGACCGGTTCCAACGCCGATTGCTGCGATTGCGAGTTCGTCGGAGTTTGGCTCGACAATGTGGAAACAAGAAGTGTCGGATATTCCATTTGTAGCGATTGAACGGCAGCGTTCGTAATCGGCATTGTTCGGACATTTTCATTGGTCGGCAAAGGCGATTCCGCATAAAATCGACCATTATTTTTTTTCAAAAGTCGCCTCGGAATATATTCTTTATCAGCCGTGTTCTCCGTTGATATTGGGAAATCGGAAACATTGCTCAAAAGATGAGATTGTTGAACGGCGGGAGTTGTACCGATGATGAAATTTCCTGAACTATTCACGACGCCGGGAACATAATCTGCCCCAAAACAAAGTCCCGTCAAACAAAAACCTCCCAACAAGAGAGTGGGATATTTGGGATAGAAATGACAAATCCGGTGAACAAATTCAATAATTTTTGACATTTTATAAATGCTCCTGCAACGAACACAATAATGATTAGGATGACTTGTGCTTCGTGATCCTTACGAGATATTTTTAATAAAATCGTAGTAATCGTCTTCTTGACAATAACAAGTATCGTCTTATTTTTTGCATTATTGCGTACAAACCGCAAAAAGAGATCTTGAAATCTCATCCCCTGCTCATTTAACCCAAACAACAATCGAAATCATTAAATAGTAAAATCTCACTAAAAGCGTCATATCTTACTTAATCCGTGTTTCCTGTGAGGTAATCCGGCAATCAGAGGGAACTTCTAAAAAACCTCCCTTTGCAATGACCTTGTTGTTATTAAAATGTTGGCGCTTGTATTTTTCATTTTCTCCCTATTTTTTCATTTAAATTTAGTACGATGTTTAATTCTTCCCAATCCCCATCGTTCTTTGATATTGAAAATCAATTGGATAAAATTCATGGGCTGAATAATTTTCTTGTTTGTCTTAATTTTCTCGTGAATTGGGATATTTTTATTGATATTTTAGCGACATTGCGTTTGCCGCGTGATCCATCTCACGGTGGTCGTTCTCCGTTTGATGCTCTTTTGATGTTCCAGAGTTTTTTGTGGATTCTGCATATTTGGGCAATGAGAACAATCCAATCCAAAACGATTTGAAAGAGCGTGGCTTTCCGCCTGACATTATTGAGAAGGGAGTTCACAATCAACCGTTGACGCCGCTACAACATTTTTATCGTTACCGGAAAAGCTTGTCCATTTCCGCCCTAATTTATCACGCTTTCCTTCGTAACCAACCGCACCCTCGCAAACTCGCCCTTAATTCCCTGATGTTTTAGAGGAGGGATGACGAACAAAAAACCGATTACCGTGCGTCGTTATCCGATTTCCGTGCGGATTTATTTGGCGGGGCGGCTGAATAGTTCTGTTTCCTGAATGTTAATCGCTCATACGTAACATGAGTTACCTATTATTTATACCTCTCACGGCAAGAAATTGCACATTCCTTTCGCCTATAAACTCCATGAATAATTCGGAGTTCAGCAATAGGGGACTTCAACAAACATTCTCTTTTTGCTGTAGGGAAATTCTAAAAACCTCATTTTCAACACATATGACCATTGAAAAATAAGGGCTTACGAATATTTGGGAGAGGTTTTTAGAAGTTCTCTAAAATGACAATTTCTTACCGTGGGATGTATAGCATCAATACTGAACGCATCGCGGATAAACTGCTCTTGCATTGACGTGAAGGATAAGTTAAGATTCGGATAGCGTCAGCACAGTGAAATAGAGTGATAGGGTTTTCGTAACTTCGCACTCATTGTCGATTACGCTTCGTGTTCTGGATTTCGCTTTTAGTTTTTTACTTCTCATTTCTCATGGAACCTCATCAAGCCATTTACCGTCCTCAACCGTTTAACTTCGTCGATATGCAGGCGAAGGCGGATGAATATCTTGATTCTGTCCGCATCGAAGCCGCACGTATTGCGGAGTCGGCAAAGAGTGAAATTGCGGGGTTGCGGAACACGGTCAATGAGGAAATCCGTCAGAAAAAACAGGAACTCATCGACGAAAAACGTCAGCTTGACGAGCGTGAGACAAAATTATCGGATGAGGCGAGCCGTTTGAAAACATTGCGTCAGGAGATTGAATCTGCGAAATACAATGAAGCGGAGGAGCGCGGCTACCAAGAAGGTTATGCGCGGGGAAATCAGGAAGGTTACAAAGTCGGCGAGGAAAAAGCACTTACAGATTACGACGAGCGGCTGAAACAGGAAGCGGACAGAATTACGAAAGAATCGCTGAAAACGCTGAAACCCGCGTTGGAAATGGCGATTGAGAACCTCAAGCGGGCGGAAAACGTGTTTGTTTCGCGGTGGGAAGAAGGAGCATTACGCATTGTTGCCGCAATGGCGCGTCAAGCGATCCGCCGCGAATTGCCGAATATGGCGGATGTGCCGATAAAATTGTTGCGTGAGGCATTGGAACTTGCGGTCGGTTGCACACAACTGAAAATCCGTATGAATCCGCAAGATACGGAAGCGTTAAATCAGGAAATCCACACGCTGATTCAAAAAATTCTCCCGATAGCCGAGACGGAAATCATCGCCGACATCCGCGTGACTCCCGGTGGATGCTATCTCGAAACATCCCAAGGCATTATTGATCAACAAATCGAATCACGACTGGAAAGAATTGTGTCGGAATTGGTTGAGTAATGGGCTATTTGGAAATTTTTTGCTTATTTCACGTAACTATTCAGTCGCCCAAACCCAATAAATCCGTACAAAACAACTGAATAGTTGAAATCTTTCTTTAAAAAGAAAGATTTCAACGGAATCATTTGAATCATATCATTATGACGCTCACACCTTATCTGCATCAGGTACAACATACGGAGCGCGGTATTGTCGCGTGAGGAGTTCGTTGGCTTTATCATTGGCGATAAAACGTTCTTTTTCCGAGTCGAATTTGAGAAGCGGTCCCATAGAAATCGGCGTTTTTGTAAGGTCAACGCCGTTCTTTTCCGAAGTCAAATGTTCGATCACTCGTTCAAGCGTTTCGATATTATTGTCTAAACTCTTGATTCCTTCGAGCGTTTTCTTTGCTTCGTCAATAGAAACTTTATTTCCTTCGCCGAGATAATACGAAATGTTGCCGAGATGACTGATTCCGGCAGATAACGCACCCGTTTTCGCGTCGGCACGTAAAAGCGACGAATCGTTTTTTTGAACCGCTTCAATAAAATTGTTAAAGTGCGAAGTGTCGCCGCCGCCATGGAACACTCTGATTTGCTTGTCGTCGTTGTCAAACGCCGCTGAATAGCCGTATTGCGATTGTACAAGATAACCTTCCGAACCGTAAACGACAACGCCGATACCTGCTCCGCGATAACTCGGCGTTTCCAAGCCGCGAACCTCGAAGACGATACACTTGTCGCCGTAGTCGTAAATAGACGTTTCGGTATTGGCTGTATCACCCGCATCAATGTAATCCGCGTTTTTGCGTTCAATGTCATAACCCAAACGTCCGCCGTAAGTGATGACGGAGTTCGGAAAACGATCCAAACCAAGATGCCAACGGGCGATGTCCGTTTGGTGCGGTCCTTGATTGCCGAGGTCGCCGTTTCCATAAAGCCGCTGCCAATGCCAATCGTAATGGAAATTTGGACGAGTTACCGGATCTAACGGCGCAGGACCGCTGTAAAGATCGTAATCCACCGACGCGGGCGGCTCAAATGTTCCTTTTGCGCCGATTGATCTACGGCGTTTGTAACAAAGTCCGCGAGCGAATTTTACTTCGCCGATTCCGCCGTCTTTGATGAACTTGTTCGCTTCAATATTGGCACTGTAAGAACGGCATTGCGAACCGGTTTGAACGCATTTGTTATATTTTTTCGCGGCGGCAATTAGTGCTTGACCTTCGTGAACGTTGTGGCAAATCGGTTTTTCAATGTAACAATGCAAACCGGCTTGCATCGCCCAAACTCCGGCGAGCGCGTGCCAGTGGTTCGTCGATGCGCATGACATGAAAACCAAACTTTTGTCCTCGTATGCCTGACGCAAATCACGCACAAACTTCGGACGAAACCCATTTTTTTCCGCAACTGCGTCGCACGCTTTGTTTCCGATTTTTTCATCGGGATCGCAGAAATAAAGGATTTTCGTATTCGGATTTTTGAGCCACTCGCCACCGTGACTTCCTAAACCGCGACCTCCAGCTCCGACAATCACGACTCCAAGCTGTTCGTTGGGGCTGACTTTATTGTCTTCTGATAACGCCAATCGGGGCGAAGCGTAACCGGCTCCAACCGCGACCGTTGCGGCAAGCATTGATTGACCTAAAAAACTACGGCGGGAAATGTTTGTCATTTTTTTCTCCAAACTAATCAGGAAAGTGAGATTTGAAAGGTTGTTATTTTTAAGAGGTTTGATTGGTTGTTTTAAAGTAAGCGACATTTTGCCGAAACACTACGTCAGTGTAGGCAACAGGAATATGGGGATTGACAAGCGCCGACTACTTAAACCACAAGTCAAACGACTTCCAATTTCATTCTATCCGCTCGTCAACACCAATTCAAGAGACGGTGTGTTCGAGCGACCAGTTATCAGGAATAATTGCGTGTTTACTGATACAAACCACTCCGTCGCGAATCATACCAAACGATTGTTCGGGAGTCAATTGGATTTTATTGCGATTCACGATTGTAACATTCTTTCCGATTTGACAATTTTTATCAATGATCGTCTCTTCAATAATGGAATTATCGCCGATCTCCATTGGTAGAATATCTGTTTGCGGCTTTTCCGCATTGCCGGGATAAAAATCGTTTCCCATAACAATCACGTTTTTAAGACGCACATTTTTTCCGATTTTGCAACGGACGCCAATGACACAATTTTCAATGACGGCTCTTTCTTCGATTAAACTTCCGTCGGAAATGATGGAGTCTTTGATATTTGCGCTGCGAATTCGGCTCGGCGGCAAAAATCTGTTTTCCGTGAAAATAGGCCAATCGGGACAGTCGAGCGAAAATTCCGGACGTTCCGACGCCATGTTGATATTCGCTTCAAAAAACGATCGGATCGTTCCGATATCTTCCCAATAACCGTCGAACAGATGCACTTGAACATTTTTGGAACGGAAAACAGCTGGAAAAATTTCTTTTCCAAAATCGGTGTAATCGGTTTGCGTCAGAGCATCCACAAGTATTTTCCGGTTAAAGAGATAAATTCCCATACTTGCCATAAAATCGCGTCCGCGCGACACAATACCGGCTCGGTCAATCCACTCTGGAGCGGTGCGGACATGATCGAGTTCTTCATCGGTTTTCGGCTTTTCGAGAAAACCAACGACTCGTCCGGTGTCTTCGATTCGCATGACGCCGAGCGATTTTGCCTGTTCCCGCATCACTGGAACGGAAGCGATTGTTACATCAGCGTTTGCGTCAAGGTGCGTTTTGAGCATATGCTCAAAATCCATGCGGTACAACTGGTCACCGGACAAAATCAACACATAGTCAATATCGCGGTGTTCGATGTAACTAAGATTTTTCCGAACAGCATCGGCGGTTCCTTGATACCATGTTTCCTGATCGTTTCGTTGTTGCGCGGCGAGAATTTCAACGAATCCACGATTAAAACTGTCAAAAGTGTAGGAATGGACGTGATGATGCAGACTGACCGAATTAAATTGCGTCAAGACATAAATTTTTTCGAGACCGCTATTGATGCAATTAGATAATGGAATGTCGATGAGCCGATATTTTCCACCGATGGGAACGGCGGGCTTCGAACGATATTGCGTCAACGGATACAATCGCGTCCCGCGTCCACCGCCGAGAATCATCACAACGACTCGTTTAAAAAGATTTTTATCCAATGCACCTGTGTATTTGGAATTCATTTCCTAACCTGTTTCACTTCTTTAATAATTGCGCGTTTTTTATTGTCTGAAAAGTTACTTTTTCTGATCGAATATTATATCAGTTTGTTTTCGAAAAGGAAACAGTGGTTTTGAGATTTTTTTTACGAAAAGTTTTTTATGCATGCCATAACTATTAGACCTTGTTCTCTAATTTAAACCGAAATTCCAGAGTCTATTTTTGTTAACTCCTTATTCCAGTTCAAGTTATGGAAATTTGAGCTAGTTGAAACTGCCTATGTGTCCGATGTGGAAAAAAGTTTTCGCACGATGAAAACAAATTTGCTTGATATACTCATTGCACTTGAGTTTTCGGTTTTATAAATGGAGATCAAGCCGGATTTTACGGTGTAACGACGCCAGTGAAAACCGAAATTTCAAGTGTAAGAAGTATATTCGACCAATTTATCATCTTGAACAACGTATTCGGGCGCATCTTTTAATTTGCATGTTGTCTTATTGTGTTGTGTGGCATCTTCGGCAGGCATGGTCGTCGTATCTTTTTTGCGATGAAAACCTTGAGCAAACTAATATACTCATCGCACTTTAAAAATCGGCTAATTATTTTGTGGTATATGGAAGTTTTCGGTGAGTAAAGCGCGCAGTGGTGCCTTGAATTTTCTTATATTTTTGAAGAAATCTTGACATGCTTGCTTGAAGTCTGCGAATGTTTCTCGAAATTTATTGTAAGTGATATTCTTTTTGAAAAATTTCCAAAGTCGCTCGATCAAGTTGAGATTCGGCGAGTA
>JAIRYX010000375.1 GCA_031267635.1 Planctomycetaceae bacterium | reverse complement strand
ACGGCGCGGTGGTCGGAGGGATATTTTTCAAATTTTATGTCGGATAAATCACTGTTTTCTCCGACAATCTGAACGTCAGCCGGTTTTACGCCGTTGCCGTGAAAGAATACGAAATCAATCCTGTCCAGCACTTCGCGTTTTGCCGGCAAAGTTGTCCATGTATGACCTTTATGAGCGGTTTCATCAGGATATTTTATCCGGTAACTGTCTTTCATCTCCGCTTTTTCCATAAACGCTTTGGTAGAGGGCCACACGACAGGGATTTTGCAGATTCCCGCCTTCACCGCTTTTTCCGTCCAGTCGAGACAAGACGGTTCGTTAAAATCTCCGGTGAGAAAAATCGGATACCCTTCTTTTTGTGCGTCTTTAATGTCCGAAATCGTTTCTTCCACCACCTTACCTCGCGTTTTCCACGCCGACGCCACAGCTTCCTCCGCCGTGTTCAAAAGCGGTGCGCCGCAATACTCGATACCGTTCAACTGATACGGTTCATACGGACAATACATCAAATGAACATTGAACATCCAAACAAACCGATTGTCGCCGATTTGAATTTTGCATCCTCTGCCGTTTGAAGCGGCTTTGACAATGGGATAACGGCTGATAATATGTCCGCCGTGAGAATACCATTTCCTATCCGCCGCGATTTTTTCCGCCGTATTCACGCCGTTTTTCGACGGCTCCTGAATACCGACAATATCCGCTCCTGTTTGCTTGATAACGTTCGCAGTCTCTTCGGCTGATTTTCCGCCGCCGCCCCAAATATTGAAACTCAAAACTTTGAGTTCTTTAACGCCGCCCGCCTTTTCCTGCGAAAAAGCAGATGTGAAAGACAACAAGGCAATTACGCAAATTGCCGACAATGAGGAAATTTTAGATTTTTTCATAGTGAAATCCCTTTTTTAGTAACTTTTCAGTTGCTCAAACCCAATAAATCCGTACTGAGCAACTGAATGGTTACGGTTAATCTTACCGGAAAATATTATTATTGCCGCCCTTATTGATGAAATTCCCTTATTTTTCAATGGTAGAATTTGTTGCAAGTGGGGTTTTGTAGAAGTTCCCACCTAGTATATCTTCCATTTTTTGAGTAACTGTTTTTGTTTTTCGGTCAATTGATCTAACGGGATTGGTTTATCTTGCGGTCTTGTTCCTTTTTGGTTGATGTCGCCGAGTAACGACCATTTTCGTGTCAACCCTTGCGGTTCTTCGGCGGGTTTTGTATAGTCGGTGAAGTCAATCACGAGCGGTTCGGAGTTGTCGCCGATTTTCTTCAATGTTGCCATGCGGAAATCTTTATTCATGTACCATCGGATTTCTTTATCTTTATCGCTGCCTCCGATGCCGCTCCCTTGTTCGACAAACCTGTAATCAAACGAATTATCCTTATCATGTTTCCGCCAAAGTTCGCCGAACTCGCCCTGTGTTATCATTATGGTATCCTTCCAACGTTCCTTCGTTGCCGCAAGCCAGTTTTCGAGAGCAACTTCCATTTTCGTACCGTCTTTGGGTTTATACCTCGAATCGCCAAGCAAACACAACTCCCAACAAACCGTTACCCAGCCGAAACCGTTGCGTTGGACTCCGTCGTCGAAGTTGATTGACGTCGTGTGCAGTATCTCCTCCAACCCTTTTTCGTAGCCGTAAGGTCGGAACGTTTCAATCGGACCGACTCCGAGCCGACTGTTGAAACCTCCGGCATACCCTTGCCGGCGGGCGGCAAGAAAATCAACCGTCCAGCCATCAAGATTGACGCAATCAATAAAATCATCTTTTCCCTGCGCGGGTTTGCAAAAGTGTTCGGTTGATGGGTAATACGGATAACACGGCGCGCCGTCGCCGTCCTGATTGTCGATTGAAAACTGACTGAAAATGTTACCCTGACAGACGTGAATCTGTTCGATGTCGGCAAGGTATTTCAAGTTCTCCGCCGCAAGGAAACCGGCAACGACACTTTTCGGATTAAACCCGTCGCCGACAAGTTCCCGCACTTTTTCCAAACCGGCGTGCAACTCTTTGCTGACTGTTGCGCGGTCGCTATAAGCGTTAGGGAAAAAGCCGCCGCAAAAGTAGGTAACGTCGTCGCCGTACTGTTTGTGATAATCGACGGCGAGTTTACGGAGTTCTTTATAATTGTCGGATTGGTCGTTGAGCGCCTTCCAAGTAAACGCCCAAGTGATTCTGCCGTTGGGAAAACCTTTTGTAACAGCATTGCGGAACGCTTTCATTGTTTCAGGAGTATGGAACTCCCGTTCATCCCAACCGGCAGTTTTGGAGTGCGACACTTCGATTTGGTTGACGCGAATGACGCTGTTGAGTGTCAGGAATCGGCAACCCGTAATATTTTCGGGAACAACCGTTTGCGGGAAAACTTCAACTCCTGTTACGGCGACGAAGCACAAACATAATAAAAAACGTGTAAACATTTGTTTTAACTTTTGGGGAAAATGGTGAAATAGTTTGTTATTCGGTTATTGTAAAATACCGCATAATCAACGCGGTAACGACGCGGTGTCCTTTTTCGTTAGGATGATTGATTTGACTCAAATAATCGCGGATATTCTCGCCGTTTTGGACTTTTTCCTTAAAAGCGGCGTAACTATCCGCAAGTCCAACATGATATTTTGCCGCCAGTTCTCGAATCTGTTGAGCGTGTTGCGCGAGCGGAGTCTTGTCGTCAAGAATATCGACCGACCAATCCGGCGTCGGCGTGAGTAAAATGACTTTGACATTCTGCGCAAGAGCCGCCTCAATCATCGTTTCCCATGCCTTTTTTGCGCGTTCCAGTCCGATTCCTCGGTCGTTCAGCGCATAATCAATAAAAAGCACGTCGGGACGATGCGTCAAAACGTCGCGTTGAAACCGCGCCGCTCCCGATTCCGACTGTTCGCCGCCAATGGACGTGTTAATCGCATTCAGAACAGCGAAAGGATAAATTTCCTTTACTGCTTGATGCGTCAAAAGCGGATAGGCATGAAATGACCGTACCTCCGGCGTTTTGAAATAACCGGCAGGAACGCTGTGTCCGTGAAAAACGAGGTGAATGGTCCGATTTTTAGACCATTGTGTCTGCAATTCCCGCTTGATGGAATCGAGATACGACGCGGGATCGGCAACGCCGCTTTCCGATGTTTCCGCCGCAAAAATCGTACTTGCGCCGCAAAAAAGAATCAAAAGTGAAAATAAGTGTTTTTTCATGGTGATGTTCCT
>JAIRYX010000148.1 GCA_031267635.1 Planctomycetaceae bacterium | reverse complement strand
GAAATACGAAACAAGCGAAAAGTCAAAACATACGAAAAATGTTGAAATAAAAATTTCGTTTGTTGATTACTCTCAAAACAATTCCTCCCTGTTTATACCGTAGCCGATAGGGACAGTAGATTTCGCCCTTGAACAACTACTTCGCGATGCTACGCTTACATGTTCAGCTTTGGGAATTTTAAAACAGCTTGTGTGTACTAAAACTGCTTTTTAAAATGATTTTTTCGTCTCCGCGGGCTTATAGCGGACAATTTAAATGACTTTTTTGTGTAAGCGTTTATGTAGCTTTATTCACTTTGGATAATTTTTTTGGGGGGTGAAACACGAAACACACGAAAAAAGCTGCGAAATTGGGTTTTCGTGCTGTTTCGCGTATCTCGCGTTTAAAAATCCAATTTTGTGAACGGTTAAACCTCCCAAAAAAGAAACCAGCAGGTAACTATTCAATCGCCCAGCCAAATAGACTAAAACTACTTTAAGTTTATGTTTTCTCATAAAGACACGGAGGCACAAAGAATTTATTTTTTAGAATCTCTCGGTGTTCTTGGTGCCTGTGTGAGAGGTAAATTTAAAAGTGTGATGAGTATAAATCCGTGCGAGGGCAACTGAATAGTTACACAATCGGCAAACTCAAACGCGATACTACAACTGCTCTACCCTTTTCCGGAAGATTGTTTGTGTTCACGTTCATTCATCGCATCAATCGTTATACTTGAGCCAAATGTTGCGGTATTGCACATTGTTACCGTGACCTTGCAGATAAAGTCCGCGCGGTTCGTGTTTTTCATCTTTGCGACCCGGCGTTTGGTGCGGCAATTCCAAATCCTTATGAATCGTTACGCCGTTTTGTTTGACGCTCACTTTCGCGTTGGTAACTTTTTTGTCGCCGTCATATTTCGGCGGCACAAAATCAATGTCATACGTTTGCCATGTCAACGGCGGATAAGAAACGTTGACGTCCGGCGCTTTAATCTGATAAAACCCGCCGCATTCGTTGTTGGCAAGTTCCAATCCAAAAGAATCTAACACTTGACATTCGTATGCTTCGTTAATATAAACGCCGCTGTTAGAACGTCCTTGACCGCGAGCGGTCGGCATGTACGAAGTCAAAAACTCAATGTGCAATGCGTAAGGACGGTCAATGTCAAACGGTTTCGTTTGCGCTTCCGACCAAAGGAATTTTCCCAATCGTCCTTCTGTTTCATTGATTCTCGCACCCGGCAAAAATTGATCAAGGTTCGTTCCGTCGAAAAGAACCGCCGCTCCTTCCGGTGCTTTGGCGTTAAATGTCGAACTACGTCTCGCCGTTTTCGTGAAAACGATGGAATTGCCTTGATACTTCGTCTCAATCACCAATCGTCTCAAGCCGCGACGATTTTGTTCTCGTTGCGATTGTTCGCGTTGCTCTATTTTGAAAATCGCTTCAAGCTTTTGCGGTGTTGAAATGCTGTCGTATTGCGGATTGGTTTTGGCGAGTTCGATTTTTAAGCCGTTTTCTCCGGAAATTTCGGCTTTCCCAAAGATACGAAGTTCGCCGGGATTCCAACCGTCGCCGGGAAGTCCGCCAATGTAAACGACGCTACGAAATTTTCCGCCTCCGTCGGCGATGAGTTGCAAACCGAGTTTCTGACCGTCGTATTCGGCGGTGTATTCGCCTTGCAACCGAAAATCTTGCTGCGCGGATTCATCCTGAAACACTTGCTGTACGCTCGTGTACTCAACTGTTTTATCCGCCGCGCTGATCAGCGTTCCTCCGAAAACAAGCAAGCACACGCTCGCCAGACCGAAGATTGTGTTTTTGAAAAGCTGTTTCGTCATTTTGAAACCTTTCTAAAGTTGTAAAAGACAACCACATATTGCCGAAACATTCCGGCAAAAACAATATTGTACAACAACGGCAAAAGAAATCCAACATACGAGAAACAAAAATCCACAATGCGACACAATAATCTGTTGGTAGTCTTTTTAGTTATCCTTTTCACACTTTGAAATTCGGCTTTCACCACAAAAGTGACTTTTGGGGTGTGATGAACGATCAACACACGATCTTAAAAGTCGAAATTTCAAGTGTGAAGAGTATATCATCCCAAAAGTCGCGGATGTTCTTAACGTCCTCCCTTTTTAACGAAAACAAAAGTTTAAAGGTGTGCGAAGGGTAGATACGTAACATGAGTTACCTTAACAATTAGAGATTGTCGAAGACTTAGTTTGTATTTTCATCACTTGTATTATTTGATAGTGTTTCAACAGTTGCACGAAGATTAACATGGATTACGAAATTTCCTTGTCTTTGAGAATCCGCAAATTGATAGCGAATCGCAATTCTATCTGATACTTCTCCGCTACGACCGTGCGTATCCTCATTGCACTTGCGTTTTCGGTTGTATGAATGGAGATCAAGCCGGATTTTACAGTATAACGACGTCAGTGAAAACCGAACTTTCAAGTGCAATGAATGCAAAATCCTTTCAATGTCTCTATTATGGCATGTTTCTAAAAAATGAAGACTCCCCACAACGCGAAATAATTTGAAGAGCTACAATAGATAAATAAATTCATTCAATAACACTCACCGCTCACTATATTGCATTTGTTTTACTCTGTAATTTCCGTTCCAACGCCTTGACTTGTGAAGATTTCGAGGAGTAGTGCGTGACGCAGGCGACCATTGATAATGTGAATCTTTTGGACACCGTTTTCTAACGTTTCAAGGCATGCTTGAATTTTCGGGATCATGCCGCCAACAATCGCTCCCGATGAAAGAAGTTTGCGAGCTTTTTCCGCTGTGATGGATTCAATCATTGAATTTGGGTCTTGCGGATCGGTTCGCACGCCGTTCACTTCACTAACAAAAATCAGTTTTGACGCTTGAAGTTGTTGTGCCACTGCCGTCGCCGCCGTGTCCGCGTTGACATTAAGCGATTGTCCATCTTTCGTCTGCGCTAATGACGGAATAATAGGAATGTGACCGGAATGAAATGTTTCGATAATTGCTTCCGTATTCACGTTGGTTATTTCACCAACAAAACCAAGATCAATTGGGTTTCCTTCACCGTCTGCCAAAGAAATTTTTTTGCCGACCAAAACAGGATTGCCGGTACAAACGCTTAACGGTTTGGCTTGTCCGCCCAAAATTTCGATACGCCGTACTAAGTCAAGGCAAATATCATGAGCTAATACATTTTTGACAATTTTTAGAGAATCAAGATCAGTATATCGCCGTCCCTGAACAAATCGCGGTTGAATTCCAGCAGCATTCATTGCATGACTAATCGCGTTTCCGCCACCATGGACAATGACAGGAAACATACCGACACTTTCCATGAATATCGAATCGATAAGAAGATGCATCATCGCACCTTCTTCTTCCATTATGCTGCCGCCAAGTTTAATGACAGTAATTTTTCCTCGATATTGTCGAATCCATTTAAGAGCTTCGACCAAAATATCCGCTTTTTCCATTGCCTGCTCAACAATCATTGGACTTGCTTTCTTAAAAATGAGGAAAGTAGACAGAGGCAATTATTTTGAATAAAAACAGAAAAATGAATGTTATTACAAAATGGTCATCTCAACCGCATATCGCAAAAACATTTTTTTCGACAACATAAACAAAGAATGAGGTACAAAAGTACCTCATTCTTTTTATTTCAAACGATCAACACAAGAACATCATTACTGATCGAAAACGACGATAACATTACTAACTCACATCAAAATGAGTAAACAATACGAAAAACTCAATCTCCAACGTATGGTAATAACGCCATAAACCGTGATCTCTTAATGGCTTCCGCCACAACATGTTGACTCGTAGCAGCACAACCATTTTTCCGACGACTGAGGATTTTTCCTTGGCGGCTTGTCAATTTTTTCAGCAATTCAATATCTTTGTAATCAACATAAAGCGGTTTGGGACGTTTTCCGTCCACCAACAACGGATCTTTTTTCTTAATACGAATTCTCGGCTTGGCTCTTTTTCGGGCGAATTTTGCACGCTTTTGAAATGGAGGTCTTGACATAGATTTTCTCACAAATTTTATCAGTAGATTTATATTTTTTTTTCCACAAACCGCAACGCTTATCTTCCTGTGGAAAATTTCGCTCAACTAGAAAAGTCAGATTATACCATTCTTTTTTTGCCCGACAAGTGGGAAGAGAGAAAATATTTTGTAACAACAGAGCGTAAAATTCTAAATACAGAATTTTGTACAAAATAGTTATTCCAAGCCGCAGGGGATTACGCCAACACATTTTCGCAAGTATAATTCTACAAATTACAAACGAACACTGTTACATACGTTTTGAATAAGTTTCATGCGATATTTCAATAAATTATGGAACATAAATCAATTTTCACACAGGCAAGCAAAGCATTTCGTTCCGCAATTCGTCCCGGTTTGAAAACGGCGTGGTGGATGGCACGATTGACAGTCGTGGTATCGTTGGCGGTGAGTATTTTGCAATATGTCGGTTTCATTGCACTTCTTGCCCGATGGCTCAATCCGGTGTTTCATTTGTTGGGACTTCCCGGCGAGGCGGCGTTAGTTTTCATTTCCGGCTATTTTGTCAACATTTATTCTTCGGTGGCAGTTGCGGTCACGCTACAACTTGATACCCGCGCGATTACCATTCTTGCGGTCATGTGTCTTTGCTCGCATAACATGATTATTGAAACCGTTGTACAGAAAAAAACCGGTTCGACAATTTTACGTATGACGTTGTTGCGCACGATTACGGCGCTAATTTCGGCATTTGTTCTCAATCAATTGATTCCTGGAAGTGAAACCATTCATGCGGTCAATCCCGAAACAGTAGCGGCTCCAGAGTTTGGTGTGTTTATGTACAATTGGCTGAAAGTAACAGGACGCTTGTTGCTCAAAATGTGTGTGCTGATTCTTTCGCTCAACATTTTGCAAAAACTGTTAACAGATTTCGGCGTGATTCGTTTGTTATCGATGATTTTGCGACCAGTATTGGTCATCTTCGGATTGCCGTTAAAGACTTCGTTTTTGTGGATTGTGGCAAACATCCTCGGTTTGGCATACGGCGCGGCGGTGATGATGGAAGAAGTCGAGCAAGGAAAAGTCAGCAAAGAAGACGCGGATTTGCTGAATCATCACATTGCCATATCGCACAGCAATTTAGAAGACGTTTCATTATTTCTTTCGATTGGCGCGGGCTTGTGGTGGATGCTGATTCCGCGATGGATTCTTGCTGCCATTGCGGTTTGGTTACGGCGATGCGAACTTTGGCTGAGAAAAATCAGATAAGAGTTTCTGGTTCATCCGACAAGTTTATACCTTGCGTTATGTAGCGCTAATATTTTAGGTTTGAAAAATTCGAGGTCTCTGAAATCGTATGCTTGTCGTTTCATGGTTTTGATTTTATTGTTGAATCCTTCGAGATGCCCTGTGGTAATTTCGCAAGTGATGTAGTTGATGAGTTGGTCGGCATGATTGCGTAAAGTGTTCGCAAAACACCGTAATTCCGGGATGTTCGACGCTTCCGCCGTTTGTATCCAGCGAAGTAAAAAACGGCTCGCAGACACTTCATCCTCTTGTTCCCAAAACTCATCGAAGTCTTCTTTTAAAAGGTAAGCAGCGTATAAATCACGATTCAAATCCAACGCTCTTTGAAGCTGTTCCTCTTCATTTTTGGTCGCGTCCAAATTGTAAAAATGTTTCATCAAAACGAAACGAATTTCTTTTAATGAGTTTTTCGAGTCCTTGTCTGGCGTTTCGCGGAACAAGCGGCGACGAAGAATTGCTTGTGGAACAGTTTGACCACATGGACGCGGTCTATACTCCTCTTACTTTAAAATTCGTCTTGACGTGCGATTTTCGATTTTGTATATTATGGGAATTTCTAAAAACCCTCCCTTTTCCATGGCATTGGTTGTTATTAAAATGTTGGCACTTGTATTTTTTATTTTTTCCCCGTTTTTTCATTTAAATTTAGTAAAGATGTTTAATTCTTCCCAATCCCCATCGTTTTTTGATATTGAAAATCAATTGGACAAGATTCATGAGTTGAACAATTTTCTTGTTCGTCTTAATGCTCTTGTGAATTGGAGTATTTTTACTGATATATTAGCGACATTGCGTTCGCCGCGTGATCCATCTCACGGTGGTCGTCCTCCGTTTGATGTTCTTTTGATGTTCAAGATTCTTGTTTTGAAATCGCTTTACAATCTCTCCGACGAAAATACGGAATTGTTTATTCGGGATCGTTTATCGTTTCGTGAATTTCTTGGATTAGGATTTGCTGATCGAGTCCCCGATGCTCGCACGATATGGCTTTTTGCAGAGATGCTCAAGGAGCAGAATCTGGAACGTTATCTTTTTGACCGTTTCAACGAGGAATTATCGAGTCAAGGGAACTTCTAAAAACCTCACTTTCAACAAATTCTACCATTGAAAAATAAGGACTTGTTGATATTGGGAAGAGTTTTTTAGAAGTTCCCATTAGGTTGTTTTTTATTTTTTACATTTTTATATTCAATTAAATAAATATGCGGTTTATCGTGGGGAGAGTATTTATTGAAATCCAAACGAATGGCTCCTCCGACAAGTTCATACCTTATTCATTAGCATTTTTAAAAGCGGACAAAATGCTACAATAAAAGGAGTTAACAATCCTGCTGTGGTCGGTGGGATGGAGTTTTATATTGAAGCCAATGCGAGAATGATCATTCTAAATGTTCCCCGCGTCCGACGCCACGATTGCGGTTGTGTCAAACAGATTCATTTAACGTTCGCCAAAGAGCATAAACGTTATACTCGATTTTTTGAATCTGATGCGTTGGATTTGCTTCAGTGCATGACTTGCTCGGACGTTGCCACACATCTTGGCGTGTCGTGGGACACGATTCGGGATATTGAAAAAGAGTATCTTCACGAACATTACGCGAGACCGTCGTTGAAGCATGTCACGCCTATTGCGATTGATGAAATAGCGATTCAAAAAGGACATAAATACTTGACGGTCGTGATGGATTTAAAAACCGGTCGGGCAAATTTTTGTCGGCGACGGTAAAGACGCGGCAGCATTGAAGCCGTTTTGGAAAAAGCTGCGTCGCGCTCAATCGAAGATTGTTGCGGTGGCGTCGAATATGTCGGAATTACAGCATTTTGCGAACACTTTACGTAGTCACGCCGACCAACTCATCAACGACATCACTTGCGAAATTACCATAGGACATCTCGAAGGATTCAACAATAAAATCAAAACCATGAAACGACAAGCATACGGTTTCTGATACCTCGAATTTTTCAAACCTAAAATATTAGCGCTACATAGCGCAAGGTACGAACTTGTCGGATGAACCATTTTTTTTCAAAATTCCCCGCTCTTGCCCAGATAATTCAATTATCGCCGCTTACTTCCTTGCCATCATGACCTCGCTTGCTGAGAAAATACCCCAAAATATAACGCAGTTTAATCGTTTTAATAAAGGGCAATTTCGTGACTTTGTACTACTGACGGATTACGATGTTTTTTAAGAAATATCCGTTACGCTTTGACAAATGGCGGTAATATGGTATATTGTTGCTTATTATAGTTTGAATAGGTTGTAAATCATGAGACTTATTCTCTCACCATTCAAATTCACATAGTTGATTTTAGTGATTCATGAAATTCAAAATTTTTATAAGCCACGAATGAAATTCGGATCACAAATTTCAAGTCGTTCGCAGTAATTTGTGCGTTTGTGGCAAAAATACAGTAGTTGAACATAACGATTAGACGAGAAAAATATGATGAATAATTCGTGTGGTTGCCAAGGGGAATGTTGTCCCGATTTTGAAAAATGCGATGGTTTATTGCCGGTTATTGCGCAAGATTCGCAAACGGGCGAAGTGTTGATGATGGCATATATGAACGACGAAGCATTTCAGGAAACTCTCAAAACAGGTCGCGCTGTTTATTTTAGCCGAAGTCGAAAAAAACTGTGGCGAAAAGGAGAAGAAAGCGGCAATGTTCAATGGGTCAAAGCAATGTTTATTGACTGCGATAAAGATACGCTTTTGATTCAGGTGGAACAAGTTGGCGGCGCGGCATGCCACGAAGGTTACAAAAGTTGCTTTTTCCGCCAAATCACGCCGACTGGTCTCAAAGTTGTCGGCGATAGAGTGTTTGACCCCAAAGAAGTTTATAAAAAATAATTGACACAAAACGATCAACAAAAAATGACATTGAAAATAAAACAATTTTTTATCAACAGATTTCACAGGTTTATGCAGAGATGTTTTAAGGGATTTTGTAATTGTTCGTGGATGATAAAAATTTTGTTGACTGTTTGAGTTACGAGTCTTTTAACCATTTAACAAAAATAAAAATCATGATTGAAAAAAATACACAGGGCGAGGTTTGGGTTTTTGCCGAACAACAAGACGGGGAATTGCAGGATGTATCGCTGGAGTTGTGCGGACGAGCGAGGAAACTTGCCGACCAACTCGGCGTAAAAGTCGGGGCGGTGTTGCCCGGTAAAGGAGTTACGCAAAACACGCAGCGGCTTATTGCACAAGGTGTTGATAACGTTTATCTCGTAGAAGACAGCCAATTGGAACATTTTCGTTCCGATCCTTACGCGAAAATTTTAGTCGATTTAATCAATAAATACCGTCCGCAAATAGTGGTGTACGGTGCGACGAATCTTGGACGCGATCTGGCTCCTCGCGTCGCTTCGGCTGTACGTTCCGGCATGACTGCGGATTGTACTGATCTGAAAATCGACGACGTAATCGACGCGAAGACCAAAGAAGTGCATAAAAATTTATTGTTGCAAATTCGTCCCGCTTTCGGCGGCAACATTATCGCAACGATTGTCAACTACGATTGGTGGCCACAAATGGCGACGGTACGAGAAGGCGTAATGCCGCTTTTCGACCCTGATCCGAACCGCAAAGGCGAAGTTATACGCGAAAATGTGACGTTGGATGAGTCAAAGTTTTTGGTCGAGGTGATTAAACGGCATGTCGAAAAGCGGAAGTTCAATCTCAAAGGGGCAAGAATTATTGTCGCGGGCGGTGCGGGGATCGGAAGCCGCGAAAATTTCGATTTGATTTATGAACTTGCCGGAACGATTGGTGGTGCGGTCGGAGCCAGCCGCGCGGCGGTCGATAGCGGTTACATCGGACATGAACATCAGATTGGTCAAACCGGGACGACTGTACGTCCGGCATTGTACATTGCGGTCGGCGTCAGCGGAGCAATTCAACACCGCGCCGGAATGCAGGAATCCGCGAAAATCATTGCTATTAACGCCGACAAAGACGCTCCGATTTTTTCCGTCGCACATTACGGAATCGTCGGCGATTTCCGCAATATTGTCCCGATCATGATTAAAGCGTTTAAAGAACGGGTGTGAACATGTTTTCTGTTGAAGCGATGAAAGCGTGTCATGAAAATGTACGAACGCTGGCGAACAGAGAAAGAACGTCAAATTGTATTTCAACTCCCAAACCGGATTTTGCAGTTGATTGACAATATGGGAAAAATTTTCGTGGACATATACTTCTCACACTTATAAATGTTGGCTACATTTTTTAGTTTAGTTTGGATTTGATTTTTGAAGAGAGAATTTCTGGGATTGAGATATTGGCAAGCGTCAGGAGTTGTTCGAGTTCTTTGCGAGGTTTGGGAACATACAGAGCCGGGATGTTGCCGTCAAGTTGAACGTCAACCGTGCATAGCGTTTCCAATAATTCAATTCCCTCCTCAACAGGCATGTCCAGCGTTCCCCAATATTCCCGCAATTTTTTTATTAACAAGTACGGATAACAGCACAACGAAAACATGTCCGCGCGTGCAATCTTGTTTTCGCACATAAACAGGTCGTAATTCCAATTGACTGGTCTTGCACTTCTCATCCGTTTCCAATTGGTTCCAACTTTGAATATTCATCCGCTGTAATTTGTCGTTGCAATATTTCAGCGCCGCCGATAATTTCGCACGCGAATGTTCTTGCAAATAAAGATTACGCTCGGAAATGATTTTGTTAAGTTTCAATATTTTTGATTGACGGTTCGCGTTTATCTCATCGGTACGTACTGGATTGTTGTTTCAAAATGTTTCGCAACATGATATTTGTTGACAATCCGACCAACACGCATGCCGATTTGTGCATCGGTCAATGGCTTACCTTTTTCGTTTCGCCTGTCGCGATTTGTTGCGATAATTCTTTTAATGTTTTTTCTGTTGCAACTAATAATTCTTCACTTTGTTTTTATTGATGACGTATTTGTTCAACTTGATCAATAACGGTCGTAGAATCATGTGTGTTGCCCGAATAAGCTTGAATCGAAAGCGGACAACATTCGCCTTCAACATAACTGGAGGATATATCATACCACGCCATAGAATCTTCAGACAAATAACGTTGAGCTAATTTTTGTTCGATACGGCTTTGTCGTTTGAGCAACCAATCCATCGCCGCGTAAAGCAAATCGGCGTCTTCTTTCTTCGTATCAATATTCAACTCTTCCGCAAGCGTAGTATTGTTCCATTCGCGAGTCGTGCCAAGTTTGGAACGTGGAGCAATAATCCGTTGAACGATCATAGCAAGAACGAGATCGCGTTGACGACAAAATTCACGTGAAATAATTTGATCAAGACCGAGTTGACGGATTGCCCGAAGTATCGCGTCAACATGACCGTGAGAACGCGAGCGAATAATCTTAAACGCATCATCAGCAGGAAGGAGCGTATTTCCTTTGAGGAGGCGAGCGATCAGGGAAATTGTTTCTATTCCGAGCGAGGTGATATTACCGACAGTACGTGTTTTCACCTTGCTGTCTTCGCGATAGGATTCGCGGAGACGGAAGTCGGATTGGAATTACGATTGGGAATTTTTGCAACGTGCATGGCTAAATTATAGCACACCAAAAACTATGTCAACGGGACAAAAGTGTATGTTACATGGCTACAAAACTTCAGAAGAAATTTAATGTTACTGTTTGGTTACTAATGACTGACGTCAAATATTTGACTGATTTTTTAAGGAACTTCGGACTAAATAATCAACGATTTCTGCCAAATGATTATTGGCTAAAAATAATTGCTCAATTAACTCCGCATCCGAAATGTCATCAAAACCTGCTTGATTCATCATAATAGAACAGCAAATCCGCAAAACCAAGTCAATGCCAAAAGGCAAAAAATCAGGGCGACTGAATAGTTACAAAGTTTTTTTAGAAATTTTCGCCAAAGTTGAAGTTTCTAAAAATTGCATTATATTTACTCTCTCTCATTGATCGAAATTTTTCCGACAAGTTCATTTTGTGGAAAATTTGCCAGAATGTAAGAATTGTAACCGTTGGCAACATGAATTGTTACCGGATATTTTTGCGAAGAAAGCGGTTTGCCTTGTTCGGAAATTGATTGAAGTTCGAGCGTATGTTCTCCGGCGGGAAGTTCTAAACGCGCAACTTGAATCCGGTCGGGCAAGAGTCCCCAGCATCGCGTATCGGCAGCTTCATACGCTTCCCAAACCACGCCACCAACATCCATCAGCAAACTCACCCAAGGATTAACATCCGCCACTTCTTTTGCCGCGTAAACCGTTCCTTTTTTCACGACACGGCGAATAATCGTTTTAGCGATTATCATGTCGCGATTGGCGTTAAACTGATCAATCGCCATTTGCCCGACGTCGGTGATGGTTTCGGTTGCGGAAACCGGCTTACCGTCGGCGTAAATTCCGACCGCGTGAATATTGTCGTAATAACGCCGTATTTCAGGAATCGGAACCGGCGCGAGCGTCGGCGGAACCGAATACTTGTTCATCATAGAGAAGACGCGGTCGGCAATGAGTAACGCTATTTGCGTCGCTTCGGCGTTGACTTGCGCTTTGTACGGTCCGCGTCCGACAAACGCGACGACATACACAACGCCGTTTCCTTGCTGATGATGTTGTCCTTGCTGCACGCGGAGAAGATCAGTTTTTCCTTGAGAAAATTTCGGTTCCCAAGAGACCACATGTTGATACGCGCGTTCCGCATCATCATAGTTTGTCAGCGTTTCTTCACGCAAAACGCCGCGAAGATATTCGCCAAACGCCACTTGTTTGTACGCTAACTTCGGATTCGGAAGTTCATTATCGTCTTTATCGCGAAGCGGTTTTTTATTAGCGTTTTGCCGGATTTGCTCTTGTTTTTCTATGACTTGCAGCGAATACGCCTCCGCGTCGCCGCCGTTGTCCAGCAAGTCGGCAACCGTAAGCATCATGCGAATCATGACTTTTTCGTAGTCTTCGCCGGAATACGAAACAACCGTATCGTCCGTCCAAAGCGAAAGTGTATTTCCTACAAGTTTTTTTCGCTCGTTATCGTCAAAACGGTCGCGTACTTCGCGCAACGCCGTTTTCGCCTCTCGCATTTTGCCGTTACTCATATCCATCACGGCGGTTTCGAGTTTCACAAGATCGGCTTCTTTTCGTCGCCCCCACTTCAGTTGATGTTCCATCTCCTTGCGGCTCGAATCAAGATTTCCGGCATAAAATTTTTTGCGTGAAAGCTGAACTCGATCCACGTAACTTGTCGCGCATCCGCCGCCAAAGAGACACAAAATCCCCAGTATCCAAAAGAATCGACAAATCGGTGATAAAAATATTGCTGCAAATTTCATTGTTCGATGATTGAACATTTTTTGTTTTCATCCTGAAAATAGAAGAATAACAAATCGTCGGAAACGAAACAAGAGAATTTTATGTATATTTCACATTTGGGGGAGGATTGATTTATCATTCATGTTACGCATGAGCTGTCGTAGCTATTCAGCCGCTCCAACCCAATAAATCCGCACTGGGCGTCTGATATTGTTATCAAAACAAATGGAACGAAAATAAGGGAATAAGGGCGCATGCTTGGCGCAATTCGGGCTACCTAAGGGGAAAAAGTTGATAAATAAGGGCGGAAATGTAATATTTTCCGGTGAAACAGGAACTATTCAGTTGCCCAAGCCCAATAAATCTGCACGAGGTAACTCTACGGCGTAATGCGGAGTGATTATTCTACGCTCCTTTAAATAAATATAGATAACCATACTTCGGACTGAATTGAGACTGCGTAACATGAATAAATTACTGCAATCGGGTGAAGTGATACTCATTTGCCCTTAATCTCAAAACGCCAAATTTCCATTACCGGACTCGGCAGGGGAGGATATGTGAGAGCTTTCCGGAAGCAATAATACGGTTCCTGCGGTTAACGTTGTTTTTTGTAATGAAATCCGGTCGCGGTTGAGTTCGTAAATTTCGCGGAAACGGCGAACATTGTTTAACTCGTGTTTGGCGATAGTAAAAATGCTGTCGCCTTCTTTAACGATATAATTTCTCGTAGCTAACGTTGTTTGCGGCTGCTGCGGCAATACTTGTGCAGCATACGCCGCTGTCGGGACGTCTGTTTGAGCCGATACCGGCAGATAATTATTGGCGGCAGAATAATTATTCGGATACGACGTAATTTCACTCGCCGTTTGTGTTTGTATTGTTGGGTTTTGCGAAACAGCGTTGGGTGGAACAATAACCAACGGAGCGGAGGAGGTCGCGGTTGTTGCGGCATTAGTCATCGGCGGCATTTGCGTGGCGGTTGGCATAGCAATCGCTTGTTGTGTCGGCGAGACAACCATGACATCGTTCTTTTGTGTCGATTCTGTCGCCGTTAATAAAGCGGTATTATTCGATTGATTGAGCGTGTTTATCGAATTATTATTTGCCAAAGTTCTCGGCGTACTTTCAATGGTATTTTGCGAAGCGGCAATTGGTTGTAAGTATGGCATAACGGCTCGCGGTTGTGATTGTCCCGCTAAAGACAAAGACGCGGCGGCGTCCGATTGCGTGGCAGTCGGTTGTTGTGCGGCATTTTGCCGTACCCAAGCGTTTTCAGATTGTTCGGACAAAACCATCGGTTGCTCGGTCGGCGTTGGTTCTACCGCAGAGGATACCGCAATTTGTCGAGGCGGCGTTTGCGCGATTTGCGTTTCAGATTGTCGCTCAATCGGTAATGCTAACGGATTTTCCCACGTCGTTTCCGACTGAAAAACATCGGACGACATTGTCACCAGCGGCGTCACAATCGGCGATGTTGTCGTCTCCGGCGTTATGAGTTGTTCTGTCATCGACGTTGCGACTAACGGTTGTGACGAATCGCTCTCCGCAAAACTTGAATCGGTCGGAAGCGCAAGCGGATTCAATTGCGCCGCGTTGTTTTCGTTGTCGAAATGATTAAGCGAAGTTGACGCCGCTTGATAAACTGGTTCCGGTTGATTATTATTCGGGAATAGCGGCG
>JAIRYX010000354.1 GCA_031267635.1 Planctomycetaceae bacterium | reverse complement strand
CCTTGTTCAAATCCTTCCTCAACGAGTTGGTCTAAAACAGATACTGACATATTTTTTACTCCTTCTTGCTTAAATTTTTCTTTAAGTTGATTGGAAAGTTCTCGTGTAAAATATTTTCCGCTGGTTGCCATGTAATACATATCGTCCAGCCATTCTTGTAATACTTCCGGTTCGTCAAATCGTGGTTTTAATAGCTCAAAAATCTCCATGAGAATTTTTACGTTGTCCTTACTGAATGCCGCTTGCAAAACCATAAAAAACGCACATAACAAAATATCTTGCGGCATTTCTTTTTTGCCGAGCGGCGTTACATCGAACAAAAGGGCTTTCATATTCAGCGTGAATTGTTCAAATCCTTTGATAACACGAACTAATTCAATCAATTCTGTCGGCGATGTAAACCGTTCTCCGCCGTGATGAAAAATAATCGGAATCACCATCGGAAAGAAAAACGATTCCAGTCGTTTTTCTTTTTTAGCAAGTTTCCATTCTTTATCCCAAATCCGCACGACGTATTTGATTAATTGAAAAACTGTCCACTTGTCGTTTTCGGTTTTCAGTTCGATAAGAATATAAATAACAATACTCTCGTCGCTGTTTTTAAGCGGGACACTGTAAACGACGTCGGCATAAAGCTTTTTGAGATCGTTGTCGATATATGATTCTTTGTCAACTTGCAAATTTTCAATATCAAGCGTTTCCTGAAGATCTTGGGGCAATACATGCTGCAAAAATTTTCGGGCTTTTTTGAGGTCTTCCAAATGTTCTTTACAAAAAGAATCATGTTGATACTTTTTCTTGAAATCGTCTAACGCTTTACTGATGAACGTTTGTTTTGAAGCTGACCGGAAATTCTTTTTTGCTGGCACTTTTGATTTTTGCGTTGTTCGTGTGTTTTTTGTTTGACGTTCCTTGCTCATCAATTGCCTCCTCATCATATTATAAGTATCCCAAAGAACAAATTCAAGAGAGATATTCTCATAGTCATTTTCAAAAACTTGGAAAACCCAATAAAATAACTGGCGATTCAATATGTGATATTCTTCTCTTTATTATTTGTGTGTTATTTTGAATCATTGTTGTGACTTCAAAAAAAATGAAAAATTTTCCCAAATTCCAACAATTCGTATTGACGGATACCATTTATCTGCGCATAATAATAACCATAGAATAATTTACTGAATGGCAAAATCACTGTGATTCTTGTCATTCATTTCAAAAAAACTAGAATTAAGGAGTTTCAGCGATGAAAAAGCTAAACAAAGCGTTTGATTTTCTCGGACTGTATCAAAATATGTCGGGGGGGGGGGGGTACGTAAAATGGCTAACGAGCCATATTTTACGTGCAATTTCACTCTTTTTTGCCCGTGTTATTGCGAGCATTTCTGCCCGATTTGGAAAACTGTCTTTTGTTCGCAGGGCGTTTACGCTGGTCGAACTTTTGGTCGTGATTGCGATCATTGGGATTTTGATCGCGCTGCTGTTGCCTGCCGTTCAAGCGGCACGGGAAGCAGCAAGACGGATGCAGTGCAGCAACAACCAAAGACAAATTGGTCTTGCCTTACACAATTTTGTGGACGCTCACAAAAAATTTCCATGCGGTGTAACAATGGGGTACAATCCCTCTAACACGGCACAATGGCACACGACCGACATGGGAAGCAACGGCGCAGTCGGCTGGAGTGTGCGGACACTGCCGTTTATCGAAAATGCACCGATGTACGACTCTATCGTACAGAAATTTACAGCTGCCGGTTGGGATTCCAATCTTGTTACCGATTGGAACGCAAAGCCAATTAATATTGCTGGGGAATTAGTCGGAACGTCACTTTCCGGCTGGTGTTGTCCGTCTTGTCCGCGCGAGGCAGTTCTCAGTTCTGAACCTCAACCGATTAAATTGGCGAAAGGAAATTACGTCGGCTTGATGGGACCATGGCGTGTCGGGAAATCCGAAAGACGCGATGTTTGTTCCGGCTGGAGTACATCAACTTGGGATACCGGCGATACTTTCGATAACAACCGCTATAAAACGCTGACTGCAAGGCAAGCCAATTGCAACACCGGCGATTACGGCGGATTGTTTTTTCAAGGACATCCGAAATTTAGAAATCAAGAAGGCTTTCAACCCGGTTTAAACAGTATCAGCGATGGAACATCCAATACATTGATGATTTCTGAAAAGGACGGCGGAACGGTCAATGCTACCGTTGGAAAACGTTTTCCCGCACCTTGGTTTGGTCCTGGTATTCCGCAAGCTGTCGGCGACATTTGTTTTTCGACATACTACATGCCGAATACGAAAACGGCAAATAGCGGCAGTGAATGTCCGGCGCACAGTTGTGCAGCGAGCAAACACACGGGCGGAGTGAATGCAACTTTTGCCGATGCTTCGGTGCATTTCTTCTCAGATACCATTGAAGCGAGAATTTGGCGTTTTCTCGGTGACCGCGAAGACGCAAACGCGATTTCGATTCCGTAACATAGTTGTAGGAACAATTCTTGCTATTGCACGAATTTGGGCGACGGTAGGCGTTGTCCCTACGTTTTATTACAAAATTTTTATTTTTTACAAAAAATATTCAAAATGAAAAGATTAACATTTATTACACTATTAACATTGAGTTGCTTGTTCTTTTCGGGTTGTCAAAAAGGAATGGAGCGTTGTGCTGTTGAAGGAATTGTAACGTTTCAAGGTCAACCAGTCTCTGACGCCACAGTGATTATTCGTCCCGAAGCCGGAACTGACGCAGGAGCAAAAACCGACACGACCGGAAAATATATCATTCCGAAAGATGAAGGACCAATGCCCGGCAACGTGCAAATCATGGTTGAAAAATATATCGAAGCTAACGAAAAAGGAGGCGATGGTCGTATGAGTAAGGTTTTCAAGCCGGCATTGCCGCCAAATGTTCAGAGCAAACTAAAACCGTTCACTTTGACACGCGGAACAAATAAAATTGATTTGAATTTAGATCAATGAAAAATTTGTCGCGGTGATTCAATCCGGTATTTGTAACTATTCAGTCGCCCAAATCCGATAAACCCACACTGGGCAATTGAATAGTTACGAAATAAGACTGCCAACAGTCATGAACCGCCGTACCAGAAAAATCTTTCAAAACTCCGTTGGCGTACTGGTTCGACAAAACAACAGTTGCGTCAACACCTTCGCCATATTATGTGATCGCCGAAACGTTCGCGGGGAAGTCGGCAACCCCATCCAATTCAGCACCACAACTGATACATTTGTCGGATTCAAGCACTATCGTTTGATCGGGTTTGTGCGGCAGTTTTATACCTTCTCTTACTTTAAAATTCGTCTTGACGTGCGATTTTCGAGTTTGTCTATTCATGTATGTCCAATTGCCTTATTTTTCTTTTAATGATTTCTACTTATTTCACATTTTGGGGAGGGATTGATTTATAAAACACTGTCACTATTCAGTCGCTCAAACCAAATCAATCCGCACTGGGTAACAATCTTAATGACGATGTCTCCATTGACTGGTTATCCGAAAGATTTTTACTATTGCCGCCCTTATTTTTCGTTCGGCACCTGTCATCGAAAAGATAAGGGAATAAGGGCGTGCTCAGGGAGGTGCGGTCGGTTACTAATGGGGCATTTGATAAATAAGGGCGGCAATGGTCAAGTCTTTCGGGGAAGCTAGACCTCAATCCAGCGAAGTCGTATTCAATATTTTGGCGAGGTATAGCGAGTCGTTTAGCGCATGGGAGGAAGGTTGCGAGAGGTGCGTTTGATGTTGTTTCCGATTGCTCGTCTTGTATGATTTTTTTCTTTCTCTTATTCGCCGTTGTTGGGTCGGGAATCGAATGGGTCTGGAGTAGGTCGAGATGTGTCGGATCGTTTGATTGTTTCCTCGACGAACGCGAATCGACAATATTCGATGTGCTCGAACGCCGTCCCGCCGCACAAAAAGTGATAGGCGATATTCAGCACGTGATCTGATTCGGAGTACGACAGCTTCAATTTCAAAACCGGCGCCGCGTTAATCGCATCAATCAGACCGCTTTGTACGATCAGTCCGAAAATCTATTTCCCTCTTGCGATTTTCGAGCAATTCGTGTACGTTCTTTTTCATCTGAAGTCCTTTCTTGAATATGCCTATTATAACACTATTTTTCCGCAACAACGGTGCTGAAACACAAGGGGGACTGCTGTTTTTCTCTTACGTGCATGATAGGGATTCGCTGGATTAAGGGCTAGGGTTACGTTCTCACAAACAGAAAAACGTCTCGAAAAAATAGAAAGAGATTGAAAATGGACAAAAATTACTGGGTGTGCGGGAGACCGCAAAATCACTGGGAATCCGTGAACGGACGCTATGGAGTATTACTTCACCGCGAGGGAATATCAGATGTGTACGATTGACGGGTAGGGGGTGGTATTCAGAGCGGGCAATTGACCGCTACATCCCTTGAAAATGTAGGAATATCGGTTGAGCTGTCAAATATTACCACCACCGGAAACCTGCTGAACGACAGGTTGTTGAATGGGGGTTGTTCCGAGATCAATTGCTTGCGTTCCCAGATTCGGCATTGTAAACGTGTCTGCCATAAATGCACTGCTTTGATTGAACTGCACTTGTCCCATTGTCAACCGCATCCCAAATTGTTGATTTCCCAATAAATAAAAGTGCATACTGACCGCTTGCGGATAGGTGACGCCGGTCGTTGTGTCAATCGTATGGTTCAGCGATTCCGCTGACGCAACCAGTCGTCCTGCCGGATTGTAAAGTTCCTGCGCGAGTACGCAAGCCGTATTACTATCAACAATTGTGTATTTTGTAAATGTTCCGGTCGGCGTTGGACGTTTCGTGATGATTTTCCAATTACCATCGGGCGCGCGTCCCGCCAATTGATGTTCTTCATTCGGCGAAAAAACAACAATCCCCATCGCCTCAATCAGCCAATTCGGATCAATCGGAATGTTTTCCCGCACCGAACTTGTTGCGTATTGGTCGTGATGACAATAATAAATGGCGTTTCGCGGATCTTGCTTGTACCAAACCCAAAAAAGCCGCTCGTTGCTGCCGATGTCAAAATCGTTACCGGAAAGAGCCATTGCGACGCCAATCGCACGGTATTTTTTCGGATATTCATAAACAATCTGGCTGTTAAGGGCAACCGGCACGTTATCAATTGAGATTCGCGCACTTGTTGCCACAAAAGAACGTTTGCGTCCATTGTTATTATTTACAAACGTCATAATATCATTTAACGTTGCTTCTGTTGGAAGAACATTCGGCGGTTTAGGAATATGTGTTTTAGGAAAAATACGCCCGCTTAATAATCGAGTCAACGTCTCGCAACCGGTTGCGGAACACAAAATAAATATTACAAAAAACATCGCGCAACACTTGATTACTAAAGAAGTTGCGTTCTGCCGTGATACAAAGAATTTACTGGATTTTAAATTATACGGACGTCTATGCATGATTGTTGTTTATGGAGAAACAGAAAAATTTGATGAGAAAATCGGTGAATCATAGCAATATTTCCGGCATTCCAAAAGAGCAAAATTCATAATACTTCCGGGAATTTGTCTCACGTTGGCATCGCCAAATTTTCAAGTGGGAGAAATATAAACGGAAAATTTTCAAAAAAATTGCTTTGGGGAATTGTTTTTGTTTTTGGCAGTTTGTAAAATAGGGATTTTTACAGCAAGTGAATTTGCAATATTATATTTGAGAAGGTAAAAAATGAGTCCCGAAACACAAAAAAATAACGTAATTGATGCGAACCGTTCTTTGCGGCGGCAGATTTATGCGGTGGTGATTATGGTTTCCGCAGGATTGTGTTTGGGACGCATTTTTGCAGTAGATAATCTGAAAGACCGCGCGGTTCAGGATTACCGAATGTCAACGATTCGTCGAACGCTTGAAGAAAAACAGCAGCAACTCAAAGCGCGCGGAGCGTCGCAAGAATCAATCCTCCGCGAACTCAACGCGACGCAACGCAATCTTACGAAAACTTACCGCACTGAACGTCCGACATTAAGCGCAAATGACCGAAGCCGCTTTTGTACGATTCGCGCGTTGGTCGAGCCGGATCTCCGCGAAACGCGAATTGTCGAGAAAAACGGGCAAAAACAGGAAGTCATCGTCCCTTACGCGATTGACAAAATCCGTACGCAACAAGGTTGGGATTCGATTGATATCGTCTGCCATTCGCTGCCCGACGATCCTTCGAAAACGCCCTATTTATATTCGACCAAACCGCCGCTTCTGCCGACTGTCATGGCGGTTCCCTATTGGATCATTTATAAAAGCACCGGTTGGACTTTTACTACCGAACCGTTTCTCGTTACGCGTTTGATGCTTATCGTTTGCCATTTGATTCCGCTTGTGGTCGGTTGGATTTTGACGATTACGTTCATTGAACGGTTCGCTAAAAACGATTGGACAAAACTTTTTGCGGTCGCGTTTACTTGTTTCGGAACGTTTCTTTCCACCTTTGTTGTAACGCTCAATAATCATCTTCCGGCGGTTTTTTGTATTATTGTCGCGTTGTATGCGGCGGTGCGAATTCGGTTTGACGGCGATACGCGAAAACGTTGGTTTTTCATTGCGGCGTTTTTTTCGGCATTTGCGTTTGCGTGCGAACTCCCGTCGGCGTTATTTTTCTCGCTGCTCGGACTGTCGCTGCTGATTCGTTATCCGCGTCAAACGCTGATTGCGGGGCTTCCGGCGGCGGCGATTGTCATTGCGGCATTTTTCACGACAAATTATATTGCCCATAAAACGTTCTTGCCCGCCTATTCAAAACAGTCTTGGTACTTCTTTGAAGGATACCAAAAATACGGCAAGACAATCAATAGTTATTGGAGCAATCCGCAAGGTCCCGACATCGGCGAACCTGACCGGCTCAAGTACGCGTACCATTTCACGTTGGGACATCACGGCGTGTTTGCTTTAACGCCGGTTTGGATTCTTGCGATCATTGGGCTATTCCTAATGCTGCGGCAAAAAGAAAACGTGCCGCTTCGTAATTTTGCGATCATGACGCTTTTTATGACGATAGCGTGTTTCGCGTTTTATTTGTCGATGGAGCAAGAGAACCGAAACTACGGCGGCATGACCAGTGGTTTGCGATGGCTCTTTTGGTTGATTCCGTTTTGGACATTAGCGTTATTACCGACGTTAGATAAAATGTCGAAATACGCGGTCTTTCGCGGGCTGGCGTTATTGCTGTTGCTGATGTCGGCAGTGTCGGTTTCCTACCCGCTTTGGAATCCTTGGTCGCCGCCTTGGTTGGCTTGGTTTTGGGAATATCTTTACGCACGGTGAGTTTCAGAGAAAAGAGAGCGACATTGGTCTTCTATATCTTCACAAAAAGATAAAAAACAGGCAATGCCCAATGTTTTTGCCAATCGGTTCAAAAAACGACTATAGGGGAAGGTACGCAAAAATACCTGCACAAGCCGTATTACCCGATTGCGGCAATGGGGGAGATTCCCATTAAATCATTCCGGCGGAATTTCCAGCGGCGGGACGGCGGAAGAATCGGCGGATGGTTGGAAGAGTTGCGGTTGGAACGACGGTTCTTGAGGAAGCGGGGGGAATGATTCTTGCGGCAGCGTTTGAGAGTAGGGAGTGATCAATTGGTCGGTGAGATTGGACGCGCCGTTCATGTCGGCGATACTGCCGGGTGCGCCGAGCGTATCGGCTAATGTCGGCGCGGTTGGTTGCATCAATCCGCCGTCGGTTCTGAAGGCGTTGTTCTCCAAACGCGGAGTATTGCCGAACAAAACGCGGTCGTGAAAACCGATTCCATACGAACTCAGGTCGCGGTGTTCGACTTGCTGCGGCGGATAAACTGTTGCGTCGATAGCCGTTTCTACCCGCGAAAACGTTCCGGTATCTTCGTAAAAACTAACGATTTGAGCGCGGAACACATCGCCGCCACAAGTTATGTCTTGCCAGATTGTTTTCAGCGTTGCGAGATCAATAACGTCAAACGCGAGCAGCCATGTCGGATGCCGGTAAACGTCGCGCATCCCGTTTGCCGGTCGTTCGCGCCGATCAACAATTTGACGCGCCGCGTTTTGCGGTAAACCGGGAATCGCCGCGACAACTTCAAACGGAGCTTCGTTAATGTTGATTCGCCCGATAATCGTTGTACCGGAACTTGTCGAAACTTCGTCAAGATACGTCAACAGCGTACTGTTCAGCGACGAAGCATTAACAATCAGCGGACTTTCAATCGCTTGATTCGCTGGAACTTCGGCGGTTGCCGGTGTTGTGATTTCGGAATCCGTTGCTGATGTTGACGGCGGCGGTGATGTTGATAGTGTTGTTGCGGAGTTTGTTGACGCGGCGGGAATTGATACCGAGATATTGACAATATCAAGCGGTGTTTCAAACCGGAATCTTGCCGGAGTCTGAAAATCCGGTTTAGGTTTCGCGGCAGAGTTTCGCGTTCTGTTTGTTTGCGATGTTCGTTGCGGATTTGTCCGCGCGGAGCGGGAACGTCTGTTACTCGGCGGCGTAACGGTTGTTGAAGATGTTGATGACGCATCGTCTTCTTGCGGCGTCATTGCGCCGTATTGACGATACCAAATCACAAAATCGGCGACTTCCGCATTGACCCGCGATTTAAGCTGCGAATGCAGAAACTCAAGATTGGATTCGTTCAAGTCGATGCGGACTCGCCCTTCGGGATTCGCATCGCGTTCCGCGCCGACAACCGTGAGAAGATGCGACCACGCGACCGCCGAAGATTCGCCGGAGTTTTGCGGCGTTGAGAATGTTTCATAAGAATCGTTGACAAAATTAAAATTTTCATCGTTGCCGAACATCAATTGCCGCGTTACTCCCCGGACAAGGAGAAACTCTTCGAGCGTCGCGGGGACGGCGTTTCGTGGTCGGTACGGCAAACGCTGCCGCGTATAATATGCCGCTTCCGCACCGCTTGTTCGCTGCCGGTTGTCCGCGTCAATCCAATCGAGAATGGCTTCGGCGATTTGCACTGTCATGCCGGGCAATCGCTGCAACGCTTTCACGCCGTTGCCGGGAGCCGCGTTTTCCCACTCAAGAACTTTCGCAAGATGCAGCTTTGCCGACTCGTTGACCAAGCCGTAACGGATTCCAGCAAAACGTCCGTTTTCAATGTGGGGTGCAACAATTGTCAAATGCGTTTGCGATTGACCGTCGAGCGGATTATCCGATAGGGACGCAGCGCAAAACAGACGCGGATTGTCGTAAGTACCGCCGAGTCGCCGGCGTTCCAATTCGGATTGCATCGCTGTTACCTCGACAAGTGAAATGCCGGATTGCACCGCGTATTGAATTTGAATATCGCGTCCGTGCTGCCGCGCCGTATTGAGTTCGGACGACGTGAGCGCAACAAACGCATAACCCGCCAACGCCAGCAACGCCACAATCACGACAACCACAAACAACGCAATCCCGCGACGGTTCATATTTTTCTCTCACAAAGCAATGAAGTTTCGTAGCTATTCACTTATAACTATTCAGCCGTTCAAAGCCAAGAAATCCGCACTTTGGTAACTGATGAGTTACTGTCAATTGTACCGGAAAAGATTATTATTGCAGCCCTTATTGATAAAATTTCCTTATTAGTCCCGAATTACACCAATATGCGTCCTTATTCCCTTATTTTTCGTTTGTTTTAGATGATAGATTGTTACCAAAAAAACTTGAATGTAAAATATAAGGGATAAGGGAATACGGTCGCAGATGGATGCAATTGTTGGCGACTAATAGAATTTTCTAAATCCGGGCGGCAATAGTAATGTTTATTAACTGTAACGACCCAGTTGCCCGGTAATGGATTTTTGGGGTTGGAGCAACTGAATCGTCACCCCTTTTTGTTCAAAACTGTTCCCTATTTCAATTCCCGCAACTCGAAGCTGTTGAGACACGTCCCAACGACTTTAGGACACGTCCTAACGGCTTTGGGAAACACTCCGATGGCTCTGGGGTTTAATCCAGATGCTCTGACTCCTGATTCGGCGGCTCAGTAGTTTCAAGTGAGAGGTTGGCTGCTCGATTTTTCTTGGTTTAGGGGTTGTTTTGCGGAGATGAGGTTCTTTCTTTTCGTGCGGTTTCTTACTTGGCTTGTTTTTGAAGATAGCCGTTTTGCGAAATTTTTAGATTCGACCGATTTTCGTCGAAAATCGCGTTTAATCGCTCGGACGAAAAAATATGTTCGAGCAACATGCGCGTCATCACTGGGGATTGGCGGGAAAAACGATCAATTCATTCGCTAAACATAAAAGCATCCATGTTTGAAGATAAAATTTGAGAAAATAATAGAAAAACATGTCCATTTTTAATAATTTTATCTTCGCAACACTTATGCTATACAAAAAAACTCCTTAACTGGGAACTGCTGATTTCTGTGGCTAACAATTGTTTTTAGGGCTTCCCTTTTATTCTTGAAATCGCCACATTTTCCGTTGAGACGGGCGGAAATCGTGTTATAATAGGTATAATTACATACTTTTCTGGAAAGCCCCCATTGTCCGATGATCAAGTTCGACACAAACTGCCCTCATTGCAAAAAAACATATTCTGTGGATGTTTCGTTCATGGGAAAGATGGGCGTGTGTTCTGTGTGTAAAAAGACGTTTTTGTTGACGCCGGATTCGCAAAGTCCAAATTCCCCAAAGCCGGAGAAAACAAAGTTCATTTCGACGAATTTTTCCGGCGGAGAAGAGACCTCGTTTTCGCTCGGAAGCGGAATTTCCATATCAGCCGTACCATTGGATAATTTTGCCGCTTCGCAAATTTCCGATTCTCTTCAATTCGGTACACCGATTTCCAGTTCGCCAGATTCTCAAGACAGAACCGTTCCGCCAAACGAACAAGAAAAAACGCCGATTGACCGTCTTGAAAAAAAGAACGCCATTAACAACGACAATGATACGCCTTGGCAAATCGGCGACGTGATTCTCGGCGTTTACGAAGTGCTGCCGATGCCGAATGGTCAGCCGTTTGTGGAAGGCGGAGTCGGACGTGTTCATCGGGTTTATCACCGCGAATGGGATATTGAGCTAGCGGTAAAAAGTCCGAAAATGAACATCTTTCAAACAGAAGTCGGACGTTTGAACTATGAGCGGGAATGTAAAACTTGGATTGATTTAGGGTTACATCCCAATATTGTCACCTGTTACCTTGCGCGGCGGATTGGCGGGATTCCTCGGCTTTTCGCGGAATTGGTACTGGACGGCAGCTTGAGCGACTGGATTCGTAACGGACGATTATATCAAGGAACGCTTGAGGAAATTCACAAACGGATTTTTGATACGGCTATCCAATTTGCGTGGGGATTGGAGTACGCTCACTTTCAGGGATTACTGCATTTGGACATAAAGCCCGCTAACGTTATGCTTTCCGGTAGCTCCGTCAAAGTTACCGATTTTGGATTGTCGCAAGCTGTCGCCGCAGCGTCGGATGTGTCGCGGGAAAGCGAAGCAAACAACGCCAACCCGACCGATATGCGGTGGGAAGGGATGACGCCCGGTTATTGTTCGCCGGAGCAATATCAGTCGTATCTTTTGTTTCGGTCAAGAGATAAATCGCAACGCATACCGATTACCGCGCGGTCGGATGTGTGGTCGTGGGCAATTAGCGTGCTGACAATGTTTTATGGTCGCCCGCCTTGTAAGCGCGGCGGACAAACGGCGGCGCAAACGTTTGAACAATATATTAAATTACCATCAATAGCGGACAAACCACAAATGACGGAAGCAATGATCGAATTGCTGCGTCATTGTTTTCACACCGACCCGGACAATCGACCGCAAACGATGTCGGAAATCTCCGGCCGTTTGATCGAAGCGTACCGCGACGCGTTTCACGAGCCGTATGCGCGAAAACATCCGGCGGTTACGTCGTCAACGGCGGAATCGCTCAACAACCGCGCGGCGTCGATGATCGACTTAGGAAATCTCAAAGAGGCAGCGTCGCTTTTTGAGGACGCCTTAAAAAAACACGCTTGGCATCCCCAAGCAACTTACAATCAAACAATTTTAGAATGGCGAACCGGCAAAAAAACCGATCTGGAATCCGCGCATCGTATTGAGTCGCTTGCCAGTTTGCGTCCGAATGATCCGACGGCGTGGCACGCTTTGGCTCTCGCGCAGCGCGAGCGAGGCAATATTGAAGATGCGAATCGCGCGATGGAAAAATTCGCCGAACTTGCGCCGAATGAAATCAATCCGCATCAAATCGCCGCGACGTATGATTTGCTTCCGAAAAATACGCATTGCATTGAGCGGTTTCAAATTTGTTCATTAGAACAGCCGTTTGTCTTTTTGAGCGAAGACGAAAGCTTGATTCTCTTTGCTGCGTCGCAGGAAGTTCTCAGTATTTATGAAACGGCAACCGGCGGACTTTACGCACGGTTTCGCAAAAACAAAATTGACAGCAGTATCATTTCCGACGCGGAGTTGCTCTTTGCGCACAAACCGTCCGCTTTCACGGACGCGGAATGGAAAAACGTTGATGCAACAGTGACTGCCAACAATTTGTCCGGTCTTTTGTACGAGATGTCGTTTGCCGATGAAACGTTTTCTATGTTGAGCGACGACGCGAATTGGGAACTGTCGCGCAAAGAAGAGCCGAATGCCTTCCATCTTACGAAAACGCATGGCGCGTTTGATCCGGTCGTGTTTCGCCTGATTCGTTGGAATGTCAACGAAGAACATTTTCGGCGTTTCCTTCCTCATGCCGGTTCTTCGGAAAAACAAGCGGAAACATCCAACGCCGCAACGCCGGAATCATTATCCGTCGTGCAAATTACGGACGGAATCGCCTATGTGATCACCGCGCGAGCCGACAACAAAAACGCACCGGAACAATCTGTAAACCATACATCTGTAAACCATACAAACGATAAACCGGTGATTTTCGCCAAACGTCGCGGGAAACTTCGCGGACACGAAGGCAAAGTCCTTTCCGCTTACACCACGCCGGACGGAATTTATGCTGTTACCGGCGGTAGCGATAAAACCGTCCGCATTTGGGAATTGAACGCGCGGCGTTGCGTCCGCACATTTCGCGGCGGCGAAGGTTATGTGCGGTCGGTGTTTATCAGTCGCAATCGAAAATTTGCGATTTCGCTGGCGGACAATTTATTGCTGAAAATATGGGACACGCAACTGCTGCTCAACGAACCGCGAAAACTCCGTGCACCGATGATGCTTTGTTTGGTGGCAAGTTCCGAAGAAGTTTCGCAACAGCAAACGGAACTCGCCGATATTTGCCGTTGCGCGCAAACAGCCGCATCCGAAGGAAATATCGGCGACGCGGCGGACGCGGTGGAAAAAGCGAAAACGATTGCCGGTTGGGAAACGGTCAAAAAAGACGTCAACCTTTGGGAAATGATCGGGCGTTTTTCAATTCGCTCGGAATTTGAAGAAGGACTTTGTACTGCCGGTTTTTCCGATCACGGCGACGTGGTTTCCTCGGTCGCTCTTTCGTTTGACGGCGACGCCGCTGTGACTTCGGGACGCGATCCCGATATTTGCGTTTGGAATCTCGCCACCGGACAACGTTGCGGACAACTGACCGGACATTACGATTGGGTACGTTCCATTGACCTCACGCCGGATGGACGTTTTGCCGTGTCGGGAAGCTGGGATCAAACGATTCGTCTTTGGAATGTTGCCAAAGGAGAACTCATCCGCACATTCAACGAACAACTTCGTTCCGTTTGCTGCGTCGCGTTTTCGCCAAGCGTCCGGTCGGTCGCGGCAACGACGGCGGCGGGACTGATTTATTTGTTTGATTCGATAACCGGTAAAACGATTGCGTCGTGGACGGCGCACGAATCGTCGGCAAACATCGTGCGTTACAGCCGTGACGGACGTTATCTTATCACCGGCGGCGACGACGGAAAAATCATCGTGTGGGACATTGCCGACAGAGGACGTACATCATTTATCGCAGCGCAACTCGCCGCACCGGTTACGTCGGTTTGGGCAACAACGACGCTATCGCATATTTTCGCCGCGTCGCAAGACGGCGCGATTTACCGCCTCGCTGTCAAAGAACCAACAGACATTTCGCCGACCGACTTGAAAGGCAAAGAACTAAAAGGACATCTTGCCGCCGTCACATCGCTGATTCTCACGCCGGACGACCGATGGATAATCAGCGGCTCGAAAGACAAAACAATCCGCATTTGGGAAACGGGCATAAACTTATATAACAATCCCAATAAAAGTTTGGATAAAAACACGGATAAAAATGTACCGATTCAAACGCTGATGCTTCACACGGCGGCGGTCAATCAGTTAGCTCTCAACATTTCCGCGACGCGGCTTGTGTCGGTGAGCGACGACACGACTGTTCGGACATGGGATCTTGATTGGAAATACCGTTTCCCCGGCTGGCAGACCGCCGCGCCGTTGCTTGACGATTATATCAAAGTATTATTAACCGTCCATTCTCCGAAAGCGAGCGTTTCCGCAGTCCGTAGCGGCGTCATTCCCACCGAGACCGCCCCCGACAAAAAACTCTTCCGAGCCATTCGCGCCGAATTAGAATTTCGCGGCTTCGGCTGGGTTACGTCGGAGGCGATTTGGAAAGTGATTTTGCGGATGTCGCAATAGTTACCCGAAAGATTTCTGCTTATTTCACATTTGGGAGAGGGATTGATTTGGCGCGGGCGACTGAATAGCACAAAGCCCTTACCTGTTTTGTGTATCCTTTTAAAACTATCCCCTCAAATTAAAAATTAGTAAAATTTTGCCCAAATTTTACTAAAAACCGTGACTAGACTGAATAGTTGCGATTTTTGATTTTTGCAGATAACTTCTCTTGACATCTTTTAATAATTTTGGCATGATTCCTAAAATACTTTTATTGTTTTTTATTCTCTAATCACATCTTTGCTTGGTTATTATGCTAAAGAAACTTGTTTTAATATTCATTTTTTTGTTGTCATTACATTTTCTGCGGTTCTTGACATTTGCCCAAAATTCCGTCCAATTACAATATCATGAAAAACCAATAGGCATAGTTATCGGAATGTCAGATTTTTCGGCGGATAAAATAGCCAATTCTCCGAAACTCGTTTATGATACAAAAAAAAAATTCGTTTTATTGAAGAATGATCAGGTTCTCGAAGGAGAATATCAACCCAATGGGAACTTTTTTTACTTGACAAACCCGTTTGGAACGGTACAGATTTCGCGGGATGATACGGCATTTGTGGGACAAACGCTTAAAGAAATCTATCAATTTAAAAAGCATCAAACACCGTTAAACTCGCCTGAGCTGACACGACTCGCAACATGGTGCGTTGCAAATAAAATGCAAAATGAAGCGGCTGATGAATATGACCGCGCGATTCTTTGGGCAACTGACCAAGCAACTGTCGTTTTTCTTTGTAACGAAAAGAAAGCGGCAATGGCAATGTTTGACGAACAAACCGCGCGGGAAGACGCTGTCTTGCCGGAATTGAAAAAATATCGAGACTGGAAAAAAAATATCCCGGAAACAACATTTTACCAGTTTCGCCAAACCGTGTTTCCGCTCCTTGTGCAAAATTGCAGCGGCATGGCTTGTCACGGAAGTAACAGCTTAAACGAATTTCGATTCATGGAAATCACAAATCCTATAGATAAAAACAACATGGATGACGACATAGTATTACTGAAAAACCTGCAACAAGTGTTACGATATATTTTTGCCGATTCACCGCTAGAAAGTCCGTTGATTCGTATCCCGATTGTTCCGCACGGACGTACCAAACAAATTTTTACGCAACGCAACGCCAGACAATATAAATATCTTTTCGATTGGGTCGCTCATACCGCCGCAGAAATGTCGGCGTATTATCCGTTTGATGAAACGGATCGTTTGGTTCGGAGTTCTTCGCAGCAACAAATATCGGAACAACGCACTCAACAAAACGACGCCGTACAAAACGCTCGATTTTCGCAACCGCATTCGTTACAACCGATCAATCAACAAGCGTCGTATCAAAGCCGTCAAAATACCGGCGTTACCACAGCCGAAGGGATCACGTCTGTTTCGCAAACACAACAACAAACATTCACAGCACAACCGCAGCAAACAGTTCATTTTGATTTTTTTTCACAACCGACGATCACGCTTTACGGCACGATTCCAGCAAATCAAAATTCGCCGATTCCGCAAGCATTTTCGCAACAGCACGCATCAGTAAACGTATTGCAAAATCAGCCACCAAACATGCCGACAACAGAAACACCAAATAAAATGGAAGGATTCGACCAGCTTAACCTGTTACAGCAACTGGAACGTCCGCCGATTGACCCGTTTGATCCGGTTTTGTTTAACAGAAATTATCACCTCCCAAAATTCTGACGTCAGGAATAAAATTTGGAAGAGTGAAGCGTGAAGTTTGGATTTGTTTTTATATCATTCCAAATTTTAATTTGGTATTTTTATAAATCTCTATAATTTTAGAAAAACAACATGAAGTTCTTACAGAAATTTTCATTAACAATACTCTTTTGGCTGATAAAACGGCGCATTATTATGCCGGTTTTATTTTTTGCCGCATTACCGTTCATCGTTCACTATGCGTTGATTTCATGGCAAAATACGGAAAACCGTGTTGAAGACTGGATATCGAGCACATTTAAAGAAACGCAGAATCTTGTCGATTTTATGAAGGTTTTCGGAAGCGATGAAATTCTTATGATAAGTTGGGACGGTTGTGAAATCGGAACGCCGCAAGTCGAAGAATTTCAAAAAAAACTTTTGCAACCGGTTGAGATTCACGGAACGCAGTATCAGCTTTACCGAACAGTGATGACTGGTACGGAACTTTTTCAGCAATTGCTTGATCTCGGCATTCCCGAAGAAGATGTTTACCGTAAACTTGAAAGATGGATTATTTCACCGCAAGACAACACCACTTGCGTTTTAGCGGTCATTTCACCAGACGGCGCACATTTTCGTAAAAACGCGATTGGTTTAGTGGAATCGACAGCAAACAGCATTAGAGGGCTTTCATTTGCAAAAATCCACGTTGCCGGTCCAACAATGGATAGTATCGCGATTGACAAAGCGAGTTCGCAATATTTGGCGGTAAGCAATATTCTTTCTTACCTCATTTGTATTCTTATTTCATGGTTCTGTTCGAGGAATATCGCTACTTCGCTTTTAGTTTTCGGATTATCATTTCTTAATCAACAAATTTGTCTTGCAATCATTTATCTTTCAGGAACAACATTCAGTTCTGTTTTGATGCTGACTGTCAATTTGACATTTGTTCTTTCAATGTCAATCGGAGTACATTTGACGAATTATTATCGAGTCGCGTTGTCGCAATATTCGCCGCGTTTGGCTCCTTTTGCCGCGCTAAAAAATGCGTGGACGCCGACGTTTCTTTCGGTTTTTACAACCGTCATCGGATTGTTTTCATTCGTGTTTAGTCAAATTATTCCGATTTACCAATTCGGAATATTCGGTTCGATTTCGCTGGCAATCAGTATGCTTGTGATGTTAGTTTATCTGGGCGGCTTTTTCACGGTTTTTCCTGTGAAAGCGTGGCGGCATTCGCCAATATCCATTCCCGATAAAACTAGAAAAACAAACCAGAAGAAGCAACGAGCTCAAAACAAGCAAAAAATCAAACAAGCTCTACAATCTCAACAAGCCGACGGTAAAGACCATCAAAGCGTTTCGCCAGCTATTTTGTGGATTGTTGAGCATTTTTTACCACGTCTGGCGACACGTCATTATGGAAAAATAATTGTCGTCTCTGCTATGATTTTGATTGTATGCGGATTCGGATTGTCGTACTCGCGCACGGTTGTCGGTTTAAAAAACATGCTTTTGCCGACAACGAAACCAATTCAGGATTATAAATGGCTGGAAGCGACGATAGGACAGTTGATTCCGGTGGAGGTTCTTTTGAAAGTTCCGGTAGAGAAAAACACAAATCTAGTGGAATCTCTTTATGCGGTAGAAACAATTCAGCGGCAATTGCAGACTCAAAACGACCAATGTGTAACAATCAGTTTATTGAATTTTCTGCCGACGCTGCCTGGTAAATCGGAGGTTGTCGCCAAAACAGTTTATAACAGAAAAATTACGGAAAACATTGAATCTTTGATTCGAACCGGTTATATCCAAAATAAAGACGGTTTTTATGATTTTCGCGTAACGGTTCGTGTTTCCGCAATACAAACCGACGATTACGGTATTGTTACCGACAGTGTAAAAGATGTTGTCACGAGGCAGCTTGAAGAACTTGGTTTGCAGAACAATTGGTCATTTTTTGTCGCCGGCGGCGTGCCGGTGTTCCATCGGGTACAAACGCAATTACTTTCAGATGTGAAACAAAGTTTCGGTCTTGCATTTGTACTCATTGCTTTGGTGTTATGTATTTTGTTGCGAAGTTTTGTTGCCGGATTGCTTTGCTTTTTTCCGAATTTTCTTCCTTGTGTGTTTGTTTTTGGCTTGATTGGCTGGTTGGGATTACCATTGGAAATCGGAACAATTCTGACAATCAGCGCGGCGTTGGGAATTGCGGTGGATAATGCGATTCATTTTATCAATTGGTATCGTATTGGAATACGAAAAGGACATATTGGCGAAGCGGCAGTCAATTTTGCGTTTCGGCAATGTGGACCAGCGATGATTCAAACGGCAATTATTTTTTCGCTCGGCATGATTGTTTTTGCGTATAACGTTTTCATTCCGACAATTTGTTTTGCGATTGTCATTTCGCTGTTGCTGACATTAGCGTTAATTTGCGATTTGATCGTATTACCCGCCATTTTATTAAGTCCGCTTGGACGTTATTTTTGTAAAAATTTTCACGAATAACCTCAAATTTTACAATATGAAAAACAAAATTGATCATATACTTATCCACGATAAGAAATTGCCATTTATTCGCTACTGAACTCATCATTACTCATGGAGTTGATAGACGAATAAAAGTGCAATTTCTCGCCGTGAGAAATATACGTTCTTTTGCGGAGGTTTCGCATATTCCGCATTGAAAAATTTTTCTGCTTATTTCACATTTTGGGGAGAGATTGATTTATAAAATACAGAGAACTATTCAGTCGCTCAAATCAAATAAATCCGCACGGCAACTGCAGAGTTACCCGAAAGATTTTACTATTGCCGCCCTTATTTATCAAGTTTCCCTTAGTAGCCAACCAAGCCCCCAAACGCGCCCTTATGCCCTTATTTTTTAGAGGATGGATTGTTATCAAAATTAAACAAAAAACGAGGGAGTAAGGACGCATATTGGCTCGCTATTTGGGGCTACTAAGGGAATTTTATAAATAAGGGCGGCAACAGTAATAGTACCAAGTTCCTCAATTTCCCTTGAAATGTCAAATTTATAGGTATTTTACGTTGAAAAATGTCAAGTGAAATTGCGTGACTGTGTAGTAGTTACCCAATGTCCTGTGCGAATTTATTTGGCTTGGGCAACTGATGCCATAGTTTTCTATTGTGTTTTCAAATGTTATCCCTCAAAAACGAAATAATCAGAAATCTTTGACGCCGTGTCCATTTGCTTGGCTTTTTTCTTTTTGCGTATCATCAATGACAAGGTACAATATGTCGCCGGATTTCCAACCAAGCCGACGCAACATCGTCAGGGAATTTTGAGTAAAATTCCCGGCGCATTCCATTTACGCTTCGGTCAGGAAGTGCATAATCGCTTGGCGAGTCCTGCGGTTGACGAATAATTTCGTGAATTTACTGACATTGGTCCTGCCGTCTGTCGATGCGAAAACGAACATCAGCCGCCAAAAGTGAGCAAAGTTATCGCAACCGAAAAAATGATCGAGCCGTTTGAAAAAACGCTTGCCGACAGGAACGAATCTCTGTATAATTGGACTAACCATTGGATGTTGCGTTTTTGAAGGGAATTTCATGTTGGGAAAAATTTTACCACCGAAGACTAACGTAATATCCTTATATCCTTGTTTACGCAATATCAAATGTTTGTACGGTTTCTATTTACAGTTTGATTACTTTACAATGTGCCTTCACTTCGTTTCTTTCGTGTCCTTCGTAGGGAATAAAAAAATTGTCGCAACTGTCAAATAAAATCCCATTAAAGCACTAGAGAGAAAATCAAGGAACGTAGTGAAGTAAAATTATGACATTACCACTGTTTGTAAAAAAAGGAGTTTTGAACAAACAACAAAACATGAAAGGAATTTTTCATCATGTTACGAAAAATCTACAGTCAAATCGATGGGAAAACATTTGGTAAAGTTTTTTCATTGAAGATGCGTCTCTTTACAGAAATTGTTAGTTTGTTGTTAATGATTGCACCAGTCGTTACAGCACAAACCACGTTGCCGCCACCGACGCTTACCCCACCGATTAACGGACCTATTGCTGTTCAAACAACAACAGCAACCGAAGCATCCACGCCGTTAAAAACAACCGAACAATCTAATAATCCGCAAGATTCACATCAAGCAGTGGTGAAAATCGAAGAATCGTCGCTCACGTTTACGCCGGAAAACGAAGTTGCCAAAAAAATCATTGTTTCTAAAGTTTATGACGCGCAGGAATCCGCTGGAAATTCTTACGTTCTCCGACTCGACGGAAGCAATCAGGCGGTGGTGATTGATCCGGGTTACAACTACGAAGCGATTATTAAGTATCTCAAGCAAATGAACGTGAATGTCGAGGCGATTTTATTGACCAATGGTTATTTCGCTCGTATTGCCGGAAACGAACCTTTGCGGAAAGAATGGTCAAAAGCCACGATTTTAATCGGTGAAAAAGACGCGACGTTGTTGACCGACACCAAAGCCAACGGCTCGGAAAAATACGGCGGAGTCACTTCGCCGAATGCCAACGTTTGGCTCAAAGACGACGACGCATTTACGCTGGCGGGAATCCCGTTTCATATTCTCGCAACGCCGGGACATACGGCGGGGAGTATGTCTTATGCGGTAGCAACCGATCAAAATGCTATCGTTTTTACCGGCGATTTCGTTTATAAAGATGGTATGAGCAGCGCGGCGCTTCCGACAAGCAATGAGGATGATTTGAACAAATCGCTGGAAAGTTTTCTCAAAATTCAATATGCGGAAACGGTCATTCTTCCCGGTTACGGAGCCAATACGACTGTTGCCGCGTTTTATGAACAATTGACCGGCAAGAGCGTTTCGGTACTTAAAAATAGCGACACATCCGTCGAAAAACAATCGCCGGTTATCATTATTGAGCGTGATCCTGACGTTTTGCCGATACAAACAACAATCGTTACCGCACCGCCGATAGCATACACGACAACAGAAGTTATTGTCGAAAATTATCACCGTCCTTGGTTGAGCGTCGGCGTAGCTTTACCGGTTTGGTCATCGTGGTATCGTCCTTGGCATTATTATCATGATCATTTCTATGCTGATGTTTTGCCGCCGATTTTCTTTTCCCCGTATTATCAGCGACCATCGTTTTATGGCGGTTATTATCCGCCGCTTGTTGTGCCGTCGCGTCCCGGATACGTTATCCCGCCGCCAAATTTTCGTCCGCCAATGTGGGGACCACCGCGACCGGATCGTCCTGATTTCGGGCGACCGCCAATCGGTGTCATAAGACCAAATGATCAAGCCGGAATGAATTTGGAACGACCGCCAATACGACCATTCCCATCACGACCGGACGCGGGAGCGGGACGGCCAAGTGCAGGACGACCGGATGCGACAAGACCGACTCCATCCAGACCGGACGTAGGACGACCAAGTTCAGGACAACCGGGTGTCGCAAGACCGACTCCGCCTGCGACAAGACCAACTCCATCAAGACCGGATATGGGACGACCAAGTTCCAGACGACCGGAAAATAATCTATCGGGAAACAATCAATCTTATAGTGGCAGACCAGGTGGCTCAACACGGCAAGCTGTATCAACACCGCAGCAATCCGCAGCATCAACACGTATGCCGACAATCGCACGTTCTTACTCGCCGTCAACACGTTCCGACTCCTCGTCGCGACCGTCCGTTCGTCCGCAAGCGTCTTCAACGCAATCCATTGCCGCTGCGTCCTCATCGGCTTCGGAAAATCGTCGATCCAGCGGAAGAGCGTCTGGCAGCTCGAGAGGTAATTCACGTAGTGAAAACAGAAAACAAACAGCAGCAACGTCCAATGAATGATGTGCGGATGATAGTTTGCGTATTTCGTTGTTGAAGACAATGTTTCTCGTTCATTATGTTCCCAAAGTTTTTTAACGAAAACAGAATTTTCAAGTACGAGGAGATATACTCCTCACACTTGAAAATTCGACTTTACAGACAGTGTTGATCGTTCGTCACGTCCCCAAAGTCTCTTTTGTCCTTCATGTCCCTTTTTTGATGAAAGCCGAATTTTCAAGGATGCGGAAGATACACGAATGCTTACGAATAAAACATTGGCAGGATACAAACTAAAAATTGCGCAAGCGCCATTTTAACCAACAAAAAATAATCAGAAAAAATTTTTAACTTTTAATTTTTAGCTTTCAACATGCCGTCTTCTATTGATTGTTCTCTTTGTTTGTTACGTCAATCCCTGGAAGCGTCGCGGTTTGCGACTGCCGATACGAATATTCATGAACAAGTGATCCGCGAGGTGATGGAGAGTATTCTTCATTACGGTTTTCAAACGCCTCCGCCGGTGATTGGTCAGAAAATTCACCGTTCTATTCGGAACATAACAAATAATCCCGATCCGTACCTTCTGGTAAAACAAAAGTTTAACGCATTGATGATGTCGCGTATCGACCATTTTCGGGAGCTGATTGACATGTCGGACGATCCGTTCGACACGGCGGTACGTTTGGCAATTGCGGGGAACACGATAGATTTTGCATTACGCGCCAACCTTGAACCGAAAGATATTGACGAAGCGGTCGAACAGGCGTTGAAACAGCCGATCAACGGCGACGTCAACGAATTACGTCGAACGATTGAAGACGCGAATCAAATTTTATACTTGACCGACAACTCCGGAGAAATCGTTTGCGACCGTTTATTTATTGAGCGGTTATCTCATAAAAACATTGTCGCATGTGTCCGCGGTTTGCCGGTCATCAACGACGCAACATTGGACGACGCAAAACAGGTTGGATTGACCGAAATTGTCTCGGTCATTTCTAACGGAACAGACGCACTTGGTACAATGTTGGAACAATGCAGCGAACAATTTATGTCCGTCTTTCACAAATCAGACCTGATTATTTCCAAAGGACTTGGGAATTATGAAACGCTCATCTGTTACGATCAAACGATACTACCGCAACAAGTCGCGTTTTTGTTCAAAGCAAAATGCGCATTTATTGCTAATTATTCCGACACGAAATTAGGCGATTGCGTGGTAAGAATGAGGGAAGGTAAAAGTTAAAAAGTAACCGTTCGCAAAGATTTTTTTACTCTCAATCTGTGTCTCTGTTGATGAAATATACTTCTCGCATTTGAAATTTCCGTTTTAAGACAATGTTCATTGTTCATCACGTCTCCAATGTTGCTCTTGTCCTTAACGTCCCGTTTCAATGAAAGCCGAAATTCAAAGTGCGAGGAGTATCGTATTTGAAATGATTTTATTTACTGATCTGAATTTATAATAAACGATGAACAAATCCAACATTAAAATTGTCATTCTCGATGGTCACGCTTTGAATCCCGGTGACTTGGGCGATTGGGATGCATTGCGGGCAATCGGTCAGGTGGAACTTTACCCTGTTACACCAATAGCAAGCATCCCGAGCCGGGCGGCGGATGCGGTTGTTGTCATCACGAACAAAGTTGTCTTGTCTCGTGAAACGTTACGGCAGCTGCCGTGTTTGAAATATATCGGCGTTCCGGCAACTGGCGTGAATATCGTCGATTTACTTGCCGCTCGCGAGTTAGGAATCACGGTAACAAACGTCCCTAAATACAGCACGGAATCGGTCGCGCAATTGACAATCGCACACATTCTTAATTTGTCGTTTCATTTGAGTCAACATATCGAATCCGTGCGAAACGGTGATTGGTCGCGAAACGAAAATTTTTGTTATCGCTTAACGCCGATGCTTGAGACGTCGGGAAAAACGCTCGGCATTGTCGGATTCGGAGAAATCGGACGCGCAACGGCACGCATTGCTCAATCGCTCGGTATGAACATTCTCGTTTATACGCCAAGCCGATGTCAACACCCTGGAGATTTGCACTCGCCGTGCGCTCGCGAGTTGTTCGGAGCGTCACGGCAAGAAATTTTATTTGTCGATTTTGACGCTCTGCTTTCCGAAAGTGATTTTGTTTCGTTACATTGTCCGCTGACCGATTCCAACCATCAGATGTTGTCGCGGGAACGAATCGCTCGAATGAAACCGACCGCGTTTGTTATCAATACAGCGCGGGGATTGCTCATTGACGAAGCGGCATTAGCCGACGCGCTCAACGAAAAACGAATTGCCGGTGCGGGATTAGATGTGCTATCTCAAGAACCGCCGCTGGAATCCAATCCGCTTTTGACTGCGAATAATTGTTACATTTCGCCGCACAGTGCATGGGGAACAAGAGAAGCACGTTTGCGTCTTATGGAACAAACCGCCGCTAATTTGCGATCATTTTTCGACGGCAACCCGATCCATGTGGTAGATTAATCCTCAATTGCCCTTGATATGAAAAATGTCAAATTTCTAGGTATTTTACGTTGACAAATGCCAAATAAAAGGGAAGATTTCAGGGATTGGGATGTTGTCAAGTGTCAGGAGTTGTTCGATTTCTTTGCGCGGCTTGGGAACATAAAGAGCAGGGATGTTGCCGTCGCGTTGAAATTCAACAGTACATAGCGTTTCCAATAATTCAATTCCCTCCTCAATCGTCATGTCCAACTCGTTCCATTATTCCCGCAATGTTTGTATTAATAAGTACGATAGCATCACGACGAAAACATGCCCGCATGTTCGATTTTTCTTTCGCACATAGATAGGTCGTAATTCCAATTGACCGGTCTTGCAAGTCCGAAACGCTTCTTCGACCATTGCCAAGTCCTTGTATCGCGCATGAACGGATTCCTTGTCAAGCTCGTCAACACTTAAACTTGTTGT
>JAIRYX010000223.1 GCA_031267635.1 Planctomycetaceae bacterium | reverse complement strand
ATTAAGATTGTTATCCAGTGCGGATTTATTGGGGTTGAGCAACTGAATCGTTACAGTCTTTTAAAAATCAATCCCTCCCCAAAATGTGGAAATAAGCAGACTTTTTTTAAAAGACGCACGACTCGAAAACGCATCAAAGCCCGTATTGGCTCAATCCGAATATTGAGAATCAAGAGCGGCGTGTTGAAATCCATGGCGACGCGAAAACGTTTTTGGGAAGATAAAATGCATCGCATTCGGTTCGTGTATACGCCGAAACGCTGTTCGTGGCTGAACCGGATTGAAATTTGGTTCAGCGGATTGAACCGCCGTACTAACTCATCAGAGAACTTCTAAAAACCTCATTTTCAACACACGTGTCCATTGAAAAATAAGGGCTGAAATAATAAAGCCGTTCGGGTAATAATGTAGTTGCCTAGTGTAGACTTATTTGGCTTGAGCAACTGACGCCATAGTTTTCTATTGCGCTTGCAAATATTGTTTCCCCCAAAACGAAATAACCAGAGAATTTTATTCTGAATGTTGCGAATTGTCCCGGTAATCCTTACGATGGTCAGACGCTTGCGAAGACGATAGCAGGCGGCGAGAAAATGACGGGCGTTCCGATACGCGAAATATCCGCCGATACGCATTATGCCAAAAGCGACTACAAAGGCGACGCGAAGATATTGATTCACGGAACGAGCAACGCTGGGCTTCGCGGCTGCGAAAAGCGCTGCAAAAAACGTCGGAGCAGTATCGAGCCGATCATCGGACATTTAAAAAGCGGTCATCGTTTATGCCGCAATTTTTTGCGTGGCGTGACGGGTGATATCTTGAACGCGATTGGCGCTGCGGCGGGATTCAACATGAGGAAAATTCTACGCAAGCTCTAGCGACATTCTTCTTTTCTCTTGCATGACTTTCACGACTCCGAGAACGGATTCAGAAAATAACGGACAACACTCTTGCCCGTTCCTTGTCCGGCTGCGCAACTTTCATCAAAGAAACGGCGAACCGCCCAATTCCGAGCTGATTTTTTCGTATTCGCCTTTGCTATACCGCTTGGCTTGCGAACAAAATGAAATTGTGGCTGAAGATCGCGACGATGAAATGTTCACTGGAACTTTTTCAGGGACGACTATATAAAATTAAAGTAATAACACACGAAACAAAAACACAAAATATTCTCTTGAACATAAAATCACCTTTTCTCAAATGAATCTGTAAATGTACGAAATAACATCACGCCAACCATCATAGAACTGATAAACAACAAGCCGCAAAAATACGGCGAGTAATCAATTGTAGAAACTTGCATTTCCTGCGTTTCTTCCTGCGCCAGTATTGGCGTGCAAGAAACGTCTGGCATAACAGGAAAACATGTTAAACAAAAAAGTAAAATCAATCGCTTTAATTTCATAACGGAAGCCCTTCCAACACAAAAAACTCCTACTAAAAAAGGGCAGGGCAGTAAAAAACTACACCTACCCCTATTCAGTTTAAACCTTTAGACAAAATAAAATTATCCTCGTCCAACTCGCTTGAAAGCTCGCCAAAGATACATAAAGCCCCAGACTGAAAGTCCAAGCGTAACCGCCGCGAGAAGAGGAGCACTCAGACTACTCAATATACTACTAGATAAAGAGGAATAGTCGATCTCAGGAATTTGAAGATCTACTTCAGATGACTGAGCAAACAATTCCGGTGATGCTATACATGCAAAACCCGCTAAAAACGCCAAACAAAAAAGCTTCTTGTTGGCTGAAACAAACCTCAAAATTTTGTCCATCATAAAACCTCCGTTATTGTTAATGGACGACATTCTTAAAAACTCTTGGTAACATACCAAAAGACCAACACACGAACGAGAAAAAAACGCCCGTAACTACACCATTAACGCATAATTGCGTTAAATCAAAAATCGGTGTTTCCATAAATATATCCTTTCAAAACAGGGAAGGACATTATTTCATTATAACTATCCATCGTAATTTCTCCCTAAAAAATTTACTACTTATTAACCAAAAGTAAAACTAGGTTTCAACTTCATTCATTCTCTTTACAATGAGAGTAGGGAAGAGTAAAAACTTCTTTGTTCCTTCTTTAGAAAGGACAACCTTCTACCGCGAAATTACGAAATCTTTCGTATTGTAAATCTTCGTCCCATAACTCGCGATAAGATTCTAAACTATCACTGGACGATGCATAACGAGGATCCGTGCACCAATCAAGAACATCCGGCACGGTACCATGAATCAAAACATTTAACTCTTTTACCCGTTCCGCAGAACGGACAAAGAGTTTGCCTGTGTACTCTCTCAAAACATCTACGCAATAATTGAACGCTGCAACTTCATTTTCAAATACACCTTTCGCGCGGGCAGCCATCGTTGCAAGACAACCAACCGCCTGATGAATTAAGTCTTTGCCGGTACATCTTAATGCGTTTTTATCCCGTGTTTCAAGAGGTTTACGGTAACCTTCCATCGACGGAAAGTATTCCTTAAATCGCGCTATCGTTTCCTGCCAAACATCAGAAAGTTTTTGCGTGTTTTCGTGTCCCCGAACTTTGCGACTTTCCAACAAACGAAACCAATCAAAGGTAAGATATTCAACAATCGCATGTTCTTTTGCAAGAAGGGCAGTCATCGTATCAATGCCAAAATCTTTTAACGCCTCACGACGTAAACGAAATTCCACTCGTGTTAAATGGTCTGGAACTTCACCGCCCAAACATTCTTCCACTAATAAACGAAGTTTTATTTCGTCACGGGAAGTCGCAAGTTCTTGCAACTTATCATAAATACAAAGCTGTACCTGATGACCTAACGTCAGCGTTTCCATACGACTACCACGCATACGTAAATCCATTTTTTGAGCACGTTTCACACATTTACCTTCAAGGACAGGCATTAGAAAGTCTTCAACAGGACGAAGAAAAAGACATTGTAAATCAACACGAGAGAGTGTTTCTTTTTCAATCATAAAACCAATGCTTTTGAGGAAGTCGAGTAGGGCAAAATGAACCTGAAACAGGTCACGTCCCACCAACGCCTCAAATCCATAGCGGACACGAATCGGTTGAATACCGCCCTTCGGATTCGAATGGATGTAAATCTTGATGCCTTGTCCTTCAATAACATACTTATAGTGGGCACCGTCATTGGCACCATGTGGATAAACTAAAAATTGCCAATTCTCAAGTGTAATGTATTGATTATTCTTTTCGTTTTCCGATGAATCACGGGCGGTTTCCAATTGAGAAAAAAGAGACGAAAAAAGAGTCGGATTCCATGTCCCATAAAATCCAACAAGCACGCCACCATCGTAACCACCTAATACTTGCGGGCGGGGTGGAGGAGCTATCGTTAGATCGACATGCTCTGATTCGGTACTTTGTAACCCCCCTGTTAGTGAGCGGGGGGAAAATAGCTTTTTCGGAACTTGTCGCACCCTCAAGCGTGAGGGACCCCGCGACAACTTCCGACGCTTGCAAACTCGACAACATCCGACAAAACAACGGATGATCAACAACATAAGAATCGGATACCAACTCTTCAATTACATCCGTATTCTGCCCGCTCTCCAATACGTCTTGAAAACGGTATCTCAATTCCTTACGTAACGTCTCAACATCATACTTATTAGACATCAGGAAATCCCTTTCCAAAAAAAATCATCCTATTGAAAATTATTATTCCAAAATACTCTCTATACGAAATAGTTCGCTTTCAATCTCACTCTTCATGCTCTCAATCTCACCACGCCAAAAATCAATATCTGGATGTTTATTCTTACCAAAAAAATAAGAACCGCTAAGAAAAAAATCCAAACATGAAAGTAAATTATCAATCCGATCAAATTGACACTTTGATTGTCGCATTACATAAGCCTCTATATTTAGCATCTAAATCACCTCAAAAAAAATCCTAAAAATTAAAATAAGAGAAAACGACATAATCTTTTTCAAGGATTTACTATCATTTTCTCAAAATGTCGGTGCATGGAATCGAACCATGCGAAACGAAAAAACAAAAATTAAAATATAAAACGTTTCTACCTTACCGACAAAAATAAAAAAAAGCCGGAACAAATAACGAACTCCCCAGAACTTCCATTATTAAGTTACCGGCTTTTCCGTCATCCCTGACAAGCGTCTCACGCTCCGTAAATAATCCCAAACATCAACCGGCAAATGAAACGTACCTACGTAACATTGAATGCCCAATACATGACGATATAACGAATAGTAACCGCGATAACGCCAGATCGAATAACCACAATACCAACAAACTGACTTGTAATTCATACTCTTCAACATCTCATAGAAATCTCTATAATTATGCTCGGAAACTATAGGGTCATCTGCGTTAGCGGTCATCTTGATTTCACTCCAAAAAATTATAAACGCTTATATTACATAAGCGAATTTTTTAAAAACGATTCCTAAAGAATATTCAAGATGCTTATAACAAAAAAGCAAACTTGAAGTTGAA
>JAIRYX010000167.1 GCA_031267635.1 Planctomycetaceae bacterium | reverse complement strand
TTTTAGACCTCGTGAACGACGACCCAAAAAAAATCAAAAAAATACGTGCCACTATCAAAAAACTCTTGCAAAGCACCGCGTAATTTTTGTGTTAATACTTTTGCTTCTAAAAACCCCAATCTTCAACAATTTCACCATTAAAAAATAAGAACTTGCCGACATTGAGGTGAGGTTTTTAGAAATTCCCTTTAAAAATTGCAAAAAAATAAAAATAAAAACGAGTAAAATTTCTGATTATTTCGTTTTTTGGGGGGCGATTTTAAAAAACGCAATAGAAAATTATGGCGTCAGTTTCCCAAGCCCAATAAACCCACACTGGGCAACTGCATTGTTATTCAAACGGCTTTACCATTGCAACCCTTATTGATCAAGTTTCCCTTAGTAACCACAAAACCCCCAAACGTGCCCTTATGTTTTAGAGGGTGGATTGTTATCAAAATTAAGTGAAAAATAAGGGAATAAGGACGCATATCGAGGGTTTTGTTGACTATTAAGGGAAACTTGATAAATAAGAATGGTAATAGCAATGTTTCCGGAAAATTTAACTGTAGTACAAAGTCACGCAATTTCAATAGCATTTTTCAACGTAAAATACCTATAAATTTGACATTTTTCATATCAAGTGAAATTGAGGAACTTCGTAGTAGTTACAATCGCTCAAAATGTCCGCGCAACTTCTTCCGTTTTATACGCTTCAAAGAGGTCGCCTTCTTTTAGGTCGTTATAGCCCTTAAGTTTGATACCACATTCGTAGCCCTCGCGGACTTCTTTTGAGTCGTCTTTTTCACGTTTGAGCGATTCAATGGCGTAATCGCCGATAATGCGGTTTTCACGGATGATCCGCACGCGACTGTCACGCTCGACTAAACCGGAAAGAACACGGCAACCCGCAATCGTTCCGACACGGCTGATGACAAACGTACGCTGAACAAGAATACGTCCCAATTCTTTTTCGCGGGAAAGCGGTTTGAGCATTCCTTCCAACGCAGCTTTGATGTCGTTGGCAAGATTGTAGATGATGTCGTAACGTCGCACCTGAATTTTTAATTTCTCCGCTAAAAGCCGGGCTTTTTCGTCTGGAACAACGTTAAATCCGACAATAATTCCATCCGACGCATCCGCCAATTGAACGTCTGCTTCGGTGATTCCACCAACTGTTGCCTGCAAAATACGGATTTTGACTTCGGGATGTTCGAGCTTGCCGAGTTCTTTGCGGATCGCTTCAATTGAACCGCGCACGTCTGCGCGAATAATCATATTGAGCGTTTGTACTTCATTCGCTTTGGAAATTCGCTGGAACAGATTCTCCAGCGTCACGCGCGGGCGCATATCGGCAAGTTCCTGCGTCCGTTCCACCTCGGTGCGATCTTGAGCAATTTGACGCGCAATGGAAATATCGTCCAAAACACAAAATTTACTTCCCGCCGCAGGAGCAATATCCAAACCGATCAACTGAACTGGCGTTCCGGAAGTCGCGGCGTTTAATTTTTTGAATGGCGAAAGCGTTCCGAGCATCGCTTTCACGCGTCCATGCGCGGTACCGCAAAGGACAACGTCGCCCGTGCGAAGTGTTCCGTTCTGCACAAGAATTTTTGCCACAACGCCTTGCCCCGATTGCATTTCCGATTCGAGCGTAACGCCCAATGCGGTACGGTTCGGGTTCGCTTTCAATTCACTCAACTCCGCCACCATCAATAGCGTTTCCAGCAACGTTTCAATTCCTTCGCCGGTCAACGCACTGGTTTTTACGACTTCCACATCGCCGCCCCATTCGCTCGGCAACACATCGTTTGCGGCAAGCGATTGCATTGCCCGGTCGATTTTCGCGTTTGGCAAATCGCATTTGTTCAATGCCACGACTATCGGAACCCCCGCCGCCCGCGCGTGACTTATCGCTTCTTCTGTTTGCGGCATCACTCCGTCGTCGGCAGCAACGACCAAAACAACAATGTCGGTACAATTTGCTCCTCGCGCTCGCATTTCCGTAAACGCTTCGTGCCCCGGCGTATCAACGAACGTTATATCGCCTTTCGGCGTTGTAATTCGATACGCCCGAATATGTTGCGTGATGCCACCTTTTTCGCCCGACACCACGTCGAGGTGCAAAATTCGGTCCAGTAACGACGTTTTACCATGATCGACATGTCCCAAAAACGTAACAACCGGCGGGCGCGGTTTCAAGTCTTCCGGCGAATCAATCTGTTCCCACAGCGATTTAACATATTCATCTTCAAGCGACTTCGGCGGACGGACGTCAATTTTTAGATTGAATGCCTCGCCAAGCAAACCCGCAGACTCTTCCTCAAGCTGCGACGTGATAATCATCGGCATTTCAAACTCAATCAGCTTTTTCATCACGACCGCAATCGAAAGCCCGGTCTGTTCGGCAAATTGCTTGACGGTACATGGAAGTTGAATAACAATGTCGCTTTTTCGCGGCATAGTAACAGCGTTCTGCTGCGTTTTTTTCTGGCGCCTGAGGTGTTTTGGAATGACGACTCTGTCATCTGCGTCGAAATCCATACCGGCATGGCGACGTTTAGAACTGCCTCGCCGTTTTTTTGCGGCGGCAGCATTAGAATCAAAAAGATCATCTCCTTTTTTACGGATTTTTTCTTTTTCTTTTTCTCTTTCTCGCTCACGACGGGCTTTTGCGGCAAGAGTATCTTCCGGTAACGGAACTCCGGCTTTCTCTGGCGTTCGGAAATCACGAGTTTTCGGTTTCTCTTTTTCTCTTCCGCGTTCCCGTTCTTTTCCTTTTTTACCTTTAGGTTTCTCTTTGGAATCTTTGTCTTTTTCTTTAAGACGCTGTTTTTCCTCATGTTTGCGGATATGTTCGTCGAGCGGACGCGATTTCCCCGCCGCCGCCGCGCGGATGACGTCAAGAGAAAGTTTCATATCCGGCTTTTGTGGAGCCGGTTCATTCAAATTCTTTTTGACTTTCGATGCGCCTTTGGGAAGCGGTGCCAAACGAATAGACGGTCCGCCGGATTTACCTGTTGTTGTTCTTTGTTTTTTATCACCGGAATCGTCGTTCGGCTTTTTCTTTCCCAAAAGTGGAAATTTATCCAAAATGGAACGCATCGGTCCCCGAAAATCTTTTTTACGAAGCGACGCAAGGTGTGGAGTCGGGTCAATATGGCTGATGACCTTCGGTTCGCTGGGCTTTTTCGGCTTTGTTTCCGGTGCAGGTTTTGTTGGCGTCGCAGTGGTCATTTCAGGGGTGTGTGTAGTGGGAGCAGAAGTCGATGGAACCGACGGTTTTGCGGTGAAATCAGATTTTCGATCTTGTGGAAGCGGGGAGACCGGTTTTTTTTTGTCATCGGCAGGTTTGGTTTTAGGTGAAGCAGGCGGGAGTACGAAACCGGAAGATTTCGTTTTTTGTTCCGGTCTTATTATTTTACCAGAAGAACTTTGAGATGGAACAGGTTTGTCTCTTTTTTCAGATTTTTCATCTTTTTTCTTTTGTTGCGGTTCGGATGCAGTTTTTTCTGTTGTCGTTTTTTTCGGAAGCGGTACAACCGATGGCTTGGAAGGAAGTTTCTCTGATGTTTTAATTTTGGAAGGCGTTTTATGAGTTTCTTTCGACGCGTTTTCTTTAGCGGTTTTCGTGTCGTGGATTTCTTTCCGCTCTTTTGGCGCAATCTCTTCCGGCTTTGAGGTTTTGGTCGTTTGTGGCTGAGCTTTTTCCGTGATTTTTGACACAACCGGAATTTTTGCCAATTTTTCTTCTGCCGCCGTTGTTTCACTCGTTTGGGGCGGTTTAGACGTACTTTTGGCAGACGGTTTTTCTTCCGCTTGCGTTTTTGCGACGACACTTTCCGGCACCGACTTTTTCGTTGCGGACGTTACATCAGGCGACTTAGGCGGTTGCGACGCTACAGAAGGAGTCGGCTTCGATTTGCTCGGCGACAAAACCGGCACGCTTTTCGAAAGATGAGAGCTACCGGGACGTATTGGCGCAAGCGGATCGGCTCCGCTGGTTTTGGACGATTTAAGTGCCGCTTTAATGCGATTGGCTTCGTCTTCATCCAGACTGGCTAATCCAGAGCCCTTATCGAATCCCAATCTTTTGCAAAGATCGACTAATTCTTTGGTCTCAATTTTTAACTGTTTGGCAAGTGCGTAAATACGAATAGACAATGTTGTTTCGCCACCTTATCAACGTTTATGAGTCGTTTCTAAAATTTTTTTTACCGTAAAAAAACAAAACGAACTTTCAACGATTTCATAAAATTCCTAGGAACAAATCCAAATATTTTTTCGTGAAATTTTTTGTATCTTCGCTGTAAAAATTTTAATATTTTAGAAAGCTCTAGAAATTCCCTTTTATTATTCTTCGTCCTCGGTATTATTATTACCGTTTTCTTCTGCCGTTTCGGCTAATGTTTCCGCCTGTTTAATGATCTGGTTAGCTTGTTCTTCGGTCAATTGTCCAAGCTCCATCAGGTCGGACGGTTCAATAATGGAAAGGTCGTCAAACGACAAAAATCCTTCCCCGAGAAGTTGATCTGCTAACTCTTCGGTCATGCCGTCAATTTCCAAATATCCGGTCAACGCTCTGTCAAGCAACCGTTCCAGTTCCTCGCGGGTCATAATTTCGATGTCCCAACTGCAAAGTTTGCTGGCGAGACGCACGTTTTGCCCTTTTCGACCAATCGCAAGCGACCGTTGCTCTTTATTCACAAGAACAACCGCACGCCCCAACATCGCACAAAGAATAACTTCTTCCACTTCAGCGGGCTGCAGCGCATTTGGAATGAAAACCATCATGTCATCACTCCACTCGACCACATCAACTCGTTCATTGCCGAGTTCCATGTTGATGTTTTTGATTCGTCCGCCTCGAATCCCGACACAAGCTCCCTTTGCGTCAATCCGCGGATCAATACTTACCACCGCAATTTTCGTGCGATAGCCCGGCTCGCGAGAGATTTCTTTGACTTCAATAATTCCATCGTTGATTTCAGGCACTTCCTGCTCGAAAAGCCGCCGTACCAACATCGGACGAACACGGCTGAGAACGACTTTAATTCTCAAACCGGATTTTTTCACTTCCACCACTACCGCACGCACGCGGTCGCCGATACGAAATGATTCACCGGGAATTTTTTCGCTTCGCGGAAGAATTGCTTCCACGTTTCCGATAGACAGAATCGTCGTTTGCCCCTCGTTTTTATGAACAATTCCGACAACCAACTGATCAATTTCCGTTGTGAATTGGTCGTAAAGCGAATCGCGTTCTGCCTCACGGATTTTTTGAATCATCACCTGTTTCGCGGTTTGAGCGTCAATTCGACCGGTTAATTCAATTTCTTCCGTTGTCAATGGCCGTCCATTACACGAACCGTCAATGAATCCTGTTTCGCGATTGATGTAAAATTCGAGATTCGCATCTTCCCCGTAATGTTTTCGCGCAGCCGTAACCAGCGCCGATTCAATACCGGAAAAGACAATCTCTTTTTCGATTTTTTTATCGCGATGAATACTGTCAACGATTCTCAGCACTTCGCCGGGGTTCATGTAGCTAAACTTTCCAAACCTGTTGTATATTAGGAATGCTTACCAACGCAACTTTTGTAAACAAAAAGTTTGCATCGTCAGCACCCTGCGCACAAAAACACCCTCGTTCTGAATTTTTTATTCCACTTGATAAAACAGGCAAAATAAAAAAGAACGAGGCAACTCATGCTTCACAGATGGAATCCCAAGCATTAAAGGAATGCCTAAATCCCATTCAGACAAATACTTAACATTACATAAGCATATCCATTGTTCGGGTTGTTAAACCAGTACCGGAAGCAATAAAACGATAGATTACCACAAATTATAGAAGCCGTCAAGCCATCACCGCAATAAAACAAAATTTTTGTGGATTTGTTAAGAGAAAATCAAGAGTTCATGCTACGTACCATAAAGTTGGCAAAACTTTCGGGAAAGTTTTTTGTTTTTCTGGAAAGTTTCTCGAAATAAGCGGCGTTTTGTAAAAAACTGAATAAAATACACAATTGTCACTTTGTTGTTATTGCTTTTACTCTGATGTTGTTGCGATTGTTTTCAGCATAACTTGTTGATCTCGCCTCGTACCGAGATCTCGTTGTGTCGAGTGGAGCATGTTTTCGACGAGCAAAAGAAGCGAATGGGAGATGAGATGTTATGAACGATAAGCAGACAACGTGCAAGATTTTGGATCGGAATGCGCTGCTTATTTCACATTTTGGGGAAGGATTGGTTGATAAAACACTATTGGGAACTTCTCAAAACCTCTCCAAAATATTCGTAAGCCCTTAGTTTTTAGATCATGGATTTTTATCAAAACAAACGAACAATAAAGGAATAAGGGCGCATAGCTGGGGAGCAATTTGGGCTACTAAGAGAATTTTATCAATAAGGGAGGCAATAGTAATATCAAAAGTATTAACACAAATATTACGCGGTGCTTTGCAAGAGTTTTTTGAATTGGCGATTGCTTAAACTAAGGGCTTTGGTAACTTTGGGGGAATGCATCGAAAAAATTATGAAAAAAAATTACGGAAAAAAGGAAACGGAAAGGACTCACCTCCACGCATAGTAACAACCTTGCCAAAATTACACAATACCAATTTTTCAAAATTATACAAAATAAGGAAAACTTCTAAAAACCTCAACCTTCAACAATTTTACCATTGAAAAATAAGGACTTGCCAACATTGAGGCGAGGTTTTAGAACCTCCCTAAGGTTAGAGAAAAGGTCTATTTAAGATTTTTTACGAGATCGCCGAACCCTGCGTCTTTCACAAAACCGGCAGCATCAAGCGAAGTATTAAAAAAATCAAGCGAACCGAATTTTTGTTCGAGCATAAGTATCGGCAAAGTTGTCCGTATCGAATCCCGTTTCAAAAGGTTGCCTGCCATGATCCGAAGGTACGTCTTAGATCGTGCATACGGACATCGGTTAAACCGGACTTTTTACGTATTCTGTCCCACGCGCTGC
>JAIRYX010000096.1 GCA_031267635.1 Planctomycetaceae bacterium | reverse complement strand
TGATAAAAACTCCACATTTCGTCTATTTCAACCCGTATTTTACTGGATGAATGGGACTCGAAGTACTCCGTGTTGACGTTGCTTATTTCTTTTTCTTTTTTTTTAAGTTCAGATATGACCGTATCGGTACTGACGCCGAGACAGCGGGAAATGGCGCGGATGCCGGAGCCGTTGACTGATTGTTTAATGATCGCTTCTTTGACGCCGGGCTTGCAGGCGTTGTAGAAGTACTCGGCATAAAATGTGGTGTGTGTGCAAGCAGGATTGTTACATAGGAGAGGTTCTAAAAACCGTATTAATTTACGAATTTTATTTTTGAGGGGTATTTTCGTTTTAATTTTCGAGAAATTGGTTTAGAATTTTGCCTTCAGCATTGATTTTATGCGGAATTATTTGGAATTTTGCGCAGTATCCCCTTGAATATCACTTGAGCAAACACATTGCCCGTCTTATGTTGGCGGCGAGATTTCGCATTTCGATCCAAAATCTTGCACGTTGTCCGCCTATTGTTCGTAATGTCTCATCGCCCATCCGCTTCTTTTGTTCGCCGAAAACATGCTCCACTCGACAACGAATCCTCGACTTGACGCGATTCCAAAGATGTTGCAGCGGCGTCAACGGTTGATTGCGAACTCCCTTCTCACAAATCTGTGGCGAAAATCCACGCTCTTTCAAATCGTCTTGGATTGGATTACGCTCACTGCCTAAATACGCGGAATCCGCAAAAAACTTTTGAGGGAACTTCATAAAGAGATTCAGGATGAATCAAATCAAGACAAGGAATAAGGAATATTGAGAAAATAACAAAAAACAAAATGGGAAAACCCACAATTTTCAAAAACTCCACCAACCACGACATTTTGTTAATAATTTATCTTTGCAAAACTCATGCCAGACCAAAAACTCCTTAACTTGAAACTGTTGGCTACTAATTGCATCATATGAGTTTTATAGTTTTGATTTCATCACCTGTCAAAATGGCATTTTTTGAAAAACTCAACAAAAAATCTATATCTCTATTTTAAAATTTTTCACGACATATCTTGCTGAAAATAAAGAAGTTAGAACCTATCGTCAGTCGTGGCACGCAAATTGCTTTTTCTAATCTAAATAGAAAATTGTTATTCTGTCAATAGAATTGGGATAAGACAAAATTTTGGGACAAAAATCTTATCTTGTGCTGATCGCAATCTTGTATTATTTGACAGTATAACAAAGATCTCATAATCAGTGGAAAAGCGTCATGAAATTGCATAACCAGCTGCAAATAATGACTTAATGAAAATTCAAATTTATAACAAAAAATGTAAAGCCAGCAAGAGGAGGAATCCGCAGTGGCAAAAAAACTCTCTTATGATGACGCGGCGTATCAGCCGCTCGCAGCAGGAGTCGGGAAACTGGCTCGCGCTGTTAAAAGCACGCTCGGTCCGCGCGGTAGAAATGCCGTTCTCGACAAAGGTTGGGGCGCGCCGAAAATTACTAAAGACGGCGTAACGGTTGCGGAAGAAATTTCGCTCGAAGACCCGGAAGAAAATGTCGCGGCACAATTGGTCAAAGAAGCCGCCAAAAAAACCAATGATGTTGCAGGTGACGGAACAACGACTGCAACCGTTTTGGCGGAGTCGATTTATCTCGAAGGTTTGAAGATCGTTGCCGCTGGTGCCGATCCGATGTCGATTGCTCGTGGAATCAATAAAGCAACGGTTGCCGTTTGCGAAGCTATTACAAAACAAGCAACGCAAATCAACGAAAAAAGCAAGAAAGAAGTTGCTCAAGTTGCCGCGATAGCCGGAAATAATGATTCGGCGATTGGTCAGATACTTGCCGACGCTTTTGTGAAAGTCGGTAAAAACGGCGTGATCACGGTCGAAGAAGGAAAACAAGCTGAAACGACGGTTGACGTTGTAGAAGGAATGCAATTTGATCGCGGTTATCTTTCGCCGCATTTTGTCAATAAAACCGATTCGCAAACAGTTGAATTGGAAGATTGTCTCATTCTCGTTCACGAAGAAAAAATATCGAATGCCCGGACTCTCATTCCGCTTCTTGAAACGATTTCACAGCAAAGTAAGCCGCTTTTGATTATCGCGGAAGACATTGAAGGCGAAGCGTTGGCAACGCTCGTTGTCAACAAGATGCGTGGTCTTCTCAATGTCGCGGCGGTGAAAGCTCCCGGTTACGGTGACCGTCGCAAAGCGATGATGGGTGACATTGCAGTTTTAACCGGCGGAAATGCGATTTATAAAGACCTTGGCGTACAACTGGACGCAGTGAAACTGTCCGATCTCGGCAAAGCGAAGAAAGTGACGATCACTGGCGACGACACAACGATTGTCGGCGGTGCAGGTAAAAAAGATGCGATTGAGGGACGTGTCGAACAAATCAAACGCGAACTGGAAACTACAACCAGTAATTATGACCGCGAAAAGTTACAGGAACGTCTTGCGAAACTTGCGGGCGGCGTGGCTCAAATCAATGTCGGAGCGGCGACGGAAACCGAAATGAAAGAGCGGAAATTCCTTTATGAAGACGCTCGTGCCGCCACGAAAGCGGCTTTGGAAGAAGGAATTGTACCGGGCGGCGGTGTTGCGTTGTTGCGAAGCGACAAAGCTCTTGCCAAACTCGAAACGGTCGGCGATGAACAATTTGGCGTGCAGATTGTCAAGAAAGCTCTTGAAGCCCCGATTCGTGCGATTGCAGAAAATGCGGGCGTTGACGGCGGCGTCGTAGTCAACCGTGTTCGGCAAATGAAAGGAAAGAACGATGGTTACGATGCGGACAAAGATTCGTATTGTGATCTTGTTGAAGCAGGAATTATTGATCCGGCAAAAGTTGTGAAAACCGCGCTGACCAACGCCGCAAGCGTTGCCGGCCTGATGTTGACAACTTCCTGTGTGTTGACCGAAATTCCGAAAGAAGAACCGCCGATGCCTCCGGGCGGCGCACCCGGTATGGGAGGCATGGATGGCATGGGCGGGATGGGAGGCATGGGTTTTTAACTATGTGAAAAGTTAAAAGCTAATGTAGGGGCGGATTGCATTCGCCCAAAATAAAAATCAAAAATTGTAACATGAAGCGTAAGCAAATGTAAAATGAATTTTCTTTATTTAGTAATTCTTTCGTGAAGTTTTTCGATTTGAATTGCCTCCAGGTTTCTCTGGGGAATAACAAAGATTTTTTATTGGAACGCGGTTTCAGCCGAAATGAATTTTAATTTGAGGGTTAAAGCCGTGAGATGTGCGATTCATTTATTCCCGCCATCATAAATGGCAAGGCAATTTAAGCAGATAATTTTCACCGAAAAATACCAAAAACAAAACCGTCCCGAATGGGACAAAAACGATACTAACAAATTTACAATCAATTCAAAAAATAAACAATATAAAAAAGGATCAATATCATGGCTAAAAAAGAAACAGCTATCAATCTTCGTCCGTTGGATGACCGCGTTGTTGTGGAACCGCTTGAAGCGGAAGAAAAAACCGCCGGTGGACTTTATCTTCCCGACTCGGCACAGGAAAAACCGCAGCGCGGCACTATCATCGCGGTCGGCGTCGGCAAACTGCTCGACAACGGCAACCGTAGTGAAATGAGCGTCGCGGTCGGCGACGAAGTCATTTACGGTAAATACTCCGGCAGCGACATCGAAGTTGACGGACACGAAGTCAAAATCCTGCGCGAATCGGATATTCTCGCAAAAGTCGTCAAATAAAGTAGAAACAGAGAAGGGACGGATAGCAAACATTGTTTGTTATCCGCCTCCTTCCTTTTCTCTAAATTTTATTATTTGTATTTAAATAATCAATTAACATTAAATTTTACGGAGATACAAAAATGTCGAAACAACTAAAATGCTGTTTACTTTTCATTGGAATATCGTTGTCAGTTTTGGCACAAGAATATCTTGCCAATGCACAACAAATGCAAAATCCTCGCTCTGGTCATATGACAGTAGCTTTTAAGAGAAATGGTGTAAATGATTCCGAAAGTATTCAAGTTAACGGTATTTGGATGCCAAATTTAGATCCTTGGAATGGAAAATTTACTACGCATGGTAATCACAGAATTGGGAATATAGTACCTAATCTAACTTTTCCATTAGGAACAAAACAAATCACTGCTGATGAAGTAAATGCTTATTGGGATGAACAATATTCGGGGGCAATACGGATAGGTGAACCTTCTTGGGACCAAAATTGTTACGGACATGCGACAGGGCTTGGATATTGGGTTAATGGAATTGATGTAGTTTTAGAAAATGATTGGGAGGAATGTGCAACTATAAATGATGTAACAAAAGGTTGTATTCGTCCGGTCGGTGATGTTCATGCAATAAAAATTACGGCTGTAGAACCTGTATCAGAAAATTATTATAGAGTAGTAAAAGAAACTACTGAAAAAATACACTATGCTGGTATTTATAAAAAAACTTATGCTTTGCCGGGCGGTGCCAATATTGGTGCATCAGGAACTTATAAAATAAAATAAGATATAATTCAAATCGGCGCAAATTTTATTGTTCTCAAATTTTAACTATATGATTTAATGTAACAAAGATAACAAATGAAAACAAAGTATTATATTTTTTTCGGCATTATTATAATTACCGTAATTCATGTTGCGATTATTTTGTGCCGTAGAAACAAATCTGAACCAATAGAATATCCAAAAACATACGATGTAGTTGTTGAAGGGAGAATTGAAAAACAAATATTGATGTTAACTCCATTAACTGTGAAAGAGACAGTTCAATCCTTAAAAAAGTTAGAGTATTATGAGTGGCCTGGTTGTTTTATTGGTGCAGGTACAATTTATACCTTTGATGATAAAGGGCTATTGGAAGCAGACAAAGTAACTCTACACGAAATTTTGAGCAATCGAATTTTTCGCAAAAGTTTACAAGAATTAAAAAAACAACCGAAGAAAGAAACGACCGCAATTGTTTTAGAAGAATTAAATATTACTTTAGAAAAATATCTCAAGTTGTATAACGATTTCTTTGAAAAACAATCATTAGATTTTTCCAAAGGAGAAGCGGCCGATGGTAAACCTGTTTTACGTGGCTTGCGTTATGAAATATTTGCGTTAATTCTCATTGCTGGTTCGTTGGAATTAACTGAACTTAATGAAACAATTTGTAAAATCGTTACGATTGCAGAAGAACAAAAAAACGGAATCAAACAATGGAATGACGAATTAAGAAAATTTTCTTATTTAGAAGGTGCGGCATTATGTAATAATCTTGTACTATCGTCAGGATTATATGGTACGGTGCCGCAACAGAAAAAGGATTCCGAATTAAAGAAATATACTTTACGTTATTCAGAACATAAATTCGTTGATTATTCAGCACCGGCAACAGAGTATGATGATATTGTGCGAACTGGATTTAGAAAAGCGGTGCCGGATAAGGAATACATAAATATTCGATACTTTGAACAAGCAACAAATAATGATGTAAAAGAACTATTTCAAATTGTTTGTTCTCAATAAAGAAATAATTTCCAAAAATTTTCAACTATTAACAAAACTTAAATAACTAACAAATGTTTAGGAGCTGAACAATATGGCTAAACAATTACTGTTTGATGACGACGCGCGAAAGAAGATTCTTCAAGGCGTCAATAAATTGGCGGATGTTGTCGCGGTGACAATGGGACCGACCGGAAAGAACGTCATTCTCAACAAATCTTACGGCGGACCGACTGTTACAAAAGACGGCGTTTCAGTCAGTAAAGAAATTGAATTGGAAGATCCGTTTGAGAATATGGGCGCGAAACTTGTCAATGAAGTCGCGTCGAAAACATCGGACATTGCCGGCGACGGAACGACAACCGCAACCGTTCTCGCGCGATCAATTTTTCGCGAAGGAACAAAGAATATCGCAGCGGGCGCGAATCCGACGGCAATTCGTCGCGGCATTGATAAAGCGGTGGATGCGGCGGTTGCAAATTTGACTTCGCTTGCCAAAGCGGTAACAACAAAACAGGAAATCGCAAACGTCGGCGCAATCAGCGCGAACAACGATGCGGAAATCGGTAATCTTCTGGCGGAAGCGATGGAAGCGGTCGGTAACGACGGCGTGATTACTGTTGAAGAAGGCAAGACTGCCGAAACGACGTATGAAGTTGTTGAAGGAATGCAGTTTGACAAAGGTTATCTGTCGCCGTATTTCATCAACCGCGCGGCGGAAATGGATTGTCAACTTGAAAACGCTTATATTTTGTTGCATGAGAAAAAAATCAGCAATCTCCGCGAACTCGTGCCGTTGCTTGAAAAAGTGTCGCAAAAAGGCGCGCCGTTACTGATTGTTGCCGAAGATGTGGACAGCGAACCGCTTACGCTTCTTGTCGTAAACCGTTTGCGCGGACTTCTTAATGTCGCGGCGGTAAAAGCACCCGGTTTTGGCGACCGAAGAAAAGCGATGTTGCAAGACATTGCGATTCTGACCGGCGGAACGGTTATCAGCGAAGATTTGGGTGTGAAGTTGGAAAACATCGAGTTAGACCAACTTGGCCGTGCGAAACAAATCACTGTTGATAAAGATAAGACAATTATTGTTGAAGGTACGGGTAAGAAAGCGGACATCAAGAACCGCATTGATCAGTTGCGTCAGATGATTGAATCGACCGATAGTGATTACGACCGTGAAAAATATCAGGAACGTCTTGCAAAATTGTCGGGCGGCGTTGCGGTAGTAAAAGTTGGAGCAAGTACCGAAACGGAAATGAAGCAGAAAAAAGCACGCATCGAAGACGCTCTTCACGCAACTCGCGCAGCGGCACAAGAAGGCGTTTTGCCCGGCGGTGGCGTGGCGTTGTTGCGATGTCGTGAAGCGGTCGAAAAAGCGAAATCGTCGGCACGCGGCGACGAAAAAGTTGGCGTGAACATTATTTTGCGAGTGTTATCCGAACCACTTGAACAAATTGCGAAAAACTGCGGATTAGACGGTAGCGTCATTGCCGACGAAGTTTCGCAAAAACCGACCAACACCGGTTATGACGGTAACGGCGGCAAATATGTCGATATGTTCAAAGCCGGTATCATTGACCCGCTCAAAGTCGTGCGAACCGCCCTAACCAACGCGGCAAGCATCGCCGGACTGATGTTGACCACCGAAACGCTTGTTACCGATTTGAAAAAAGACGACAAAGAAGGCGTATATGGTGCGGTGAAATAACATTTGCCCGTTCCGTTGTAAAAAAAAAATTGAAACAGCCGGAAGACTTTGGATAGTTTTCGGCTGTTTTTTGCGAAAGTGTACCCAATAAATATGAATGATTTTTGTTTTTCGTAACTATTCAGTTGCCCAACCCAAATACATCCGCACGGTAACTGCGTAACTACAGTCAATTTTACCGGAAAATATCACCTGTTGCCGCCCTTTATTTATATAAAATTCCATTAGTAGCCCGAATTGCACCATCAATATCTACTCTTATGCCCTTATTTTTCGTTCCATTATTTTATCAAATTCATCGGTAAATGCTTGTGTTTTGTGATGTTGGGGCTGATTTAAAAATAACTATTCAATTGCCCTGTGCGGATTTATGGGAGTTGAACGACTGAATAGTTCCCAGTTTTTTTCAATGCGAAAGACACAAAACCGCAAAAATTCTCGAAAAAGACAGTTTGCGGAATGCTTTGGAGAGAGCAATAAGCCCCTTGAGACTTTTGAGATAAGAGAAACTTTCGAGAGAGGAATTTCCCCAAAAACCCAAGAGCACTTTCTGGAATCTCCAAAGCAACCCCCTGTTTTCAAAGTCTTTCTTCTCCCCGGATTCCTTAACACTTTTTCAAAGACGCGACGTGAAAACGGGGAATAGAAAAATGTTTCCTCGTGAAATCACTCTTTACGGAAATCTCGCCGAAGCTGACCGCAAGCGGCATTGATTCCGTTGCCGCGTTTGAATCGGATTTTTACGTCGATTCCACCCTGTTCAAGCATTTGCAGAAAACGCCGCACAGCAGACGGCGACGGTGTGCGATACGGCAATTCCGTCACCGGATTAAATGGAATCAAATTCACGATGGCTGTGCGGTGTTTCAAAAGTTGCACTAATTCGCGGGCGTGTTCCGGTTGATCGTTGACGCGGTCAATCAAAATGTATTCAAATGTAACACGCCGTCCGGTCTTTCCGAAAAAATAATCTGCCGCTTTCAAAATTTCCGAGATGCCTACATGTTGATTTTGCGGAACAATTTTATTCCGCAACACATTATTCGGCGCGTGCAACGAAATCGCCAATCGATACATCACATCCGAGTCGGCAAGTTGTTTGATTCCTCGCGGAATCCCGACTGTCGAAATCGTCACACGCCGTTTGCTGACATCAAGCGAATCGGCGGCGGTCGCGTCGTCCAACGCGGATAAAAGCGGCTTGAGATTCAACATCGGCTCGCCAGTTCCCATGATGACAAGATGCGTTAGCCGCTCATGATCGGACAATAATTGATTAAGCCGCAAAATTTGTTCGAAAATTTCGCCACGAGTCAGATTACGGACAAAGCCGTCCAGTCCGCTCGCGCAAAATAAACATTTCATCGCGCAACCAACTTGCGTAGAAATGCACGCCGTCCTGTGATTTCGGTTGTCTCGCAGTAACACACATTCCACGCGGTGTCCGTCATGCCATTCGAGAAGGAGTTTTTCGGTGTGATCGATTGAATTGCCGCCGTTCGATTCTTGACGGCATTTTTTGTTAGATTGATCTTCCGCGTTTTCATGCGATTTTTGATGTGCAACAACCGTGCCGCAGAAAATATCAAATTTTTCGGCAAGCTCACAACGTAGCGAAATCGGCAAATCGGTCATTACCGCGAAATCAGCAGCTTTCCGTGAAAAAATCCAACGGCGGATTTGTTCAACGCGAAATTTCGGCAGTTCCCGTTTTTCCAATTCCGCCCGAAACGCGGCAGCGTCAAATTCCAGCAAAGATGTTCTTGGCATAGTTAGGAGAATCTTGGCATGGCTGATTATTTCACTTTTGGGGAGGGAATAAATTTTGCCAACCAACTAGTAAACTGAACAAAAGTAGGAATACAAGATTACTAAAATACACGTTAAAACAAATAATGCAAGATATTTGAGCATTTTATAAATCAATCCCTCCCTTAAAAGTAAAATAAGCAGATAATTCATGTTACGCACCATAAGTAAAAAAAACATATTGGAATTTTGACATAAAAATCTTTGATGATAACTAAAATTATTCATCACACTTGAAAACTTGTTGAAAGGATTCGTGTCATAACGCCACCAAACGTTTCCTTGTGACGTCAATTCTTTGTTTATCGGCAAAGCGGCTAAAAGTCGGACAAGCGGCGGATTGACGCGATAAAGACAAACCGTTGAAATTGATAATGCCCCCCGCCGCTTGCCAAATGAGCGTCTTCGCTCATCACCGGACTGTTACTCCATGCCGAATAAATCAAAAGGGAAAGAGTAACCAGTAACAGAGCAAAAAACATCAAACAAATAAAACAACGGTTCATGTTTGAAAGCTTCTTACCCAACGGTCATAACCCATTTTGGCAAGTCCGATCAATATCATAATAATTCCTGCTGTTATTAAAATGTAGTTGAAATAAAAATACTTTGCTTTCGGTTGATCTGCTACTGATTCGACGCCTTTTCCTAATTTTCCTACTTGAATTGATGTTCCTAATTCATCTGAAAAAATCGGTATTTGTTTCTCTGAAAGTGAATTCAAATCAAAATAGGGATCAGGAACCTTTTCATTAACAGATGCCCAATCAATTTTCCATTCAGCAGAATATGGTTGAGTCGAAGACAACTTAAAAGCAACTGGCACCCATGTTTTATTTTTTTTCTCCCATGATAATTCCACCGTATCAATATTATTAAATACAGCTTTTATTATGGAATATCCTTGTTTTTTTGATATCCAATATTTATGTTTGAGCATAGGAACATTTTCAATTGCCGGTTTTCGTTCCGTTTCAATCTCAACCAAATCGTCTGATAGATATTTAAATGATATTGGCGTTTCTTGAAAAAGGGATAAACGAAAATTAGGTTGATAACTTTCTTCGTAGAGTAGGCGAGGGACGTATTGCTACGTCTCCTCACCCCTCTTCCCACCGGACATGTAGATTTCCCCCATCCGGCGGTCATTGATGTACTCACCGCAAGTTTTCACGTGAAGCCA
>JAIRYX010000101.1 GCA_031267635.1 Planctomycetaceae bacterium | reverse complement strand
AGCATGTCTTCTGATTCAATTAAGGGATTTATTCCGCCGCATGGCGGATACCGCAAGTTGATTAGTTTTCAGGTTGCTGAATTGGTTTATGACATAACGGTACGATTTTGTGAGAAGTATATTTCTTTCAAAAGCCGTACCCGTGACCAAATGGTCCAGGCGGCGAGGTCAGGTGTACAAAATATCGCGGAAGGCAGTGTTGCTTCCGCAACATCGAAATCAACGGAAATCAAATTGACCAATGTTGCCCGTGCCAGTCTTGAGGAACTGATGCTTGACTATGAAGATTTTTTGCGTCACAGGAAATTGCCGTTGTGGAGTAGGACAGATTCGCGTCGTGTTGCGCTTATTGCTATGCGTGCGAAGACAGCCGATGAGGTGGCGGCGTGGATAGGCGCAACCGTTCAAAACAAAGCGGAGTTTCCTGAATATTCCGCCAATGTTGCATTGGTACTTATTGGGGTAGCGAGTGCGATGCTCAAACGTCAGATCAAACGTTTGGAAACGGATTTCTTAAAAGAAGGCGGCATTCGCGAACGTATGACCAAAGCAAGAATCAATGCCAGAAAAATTGGAAATCATGGATAAAACAGATAAATACTCATCACATTTGAAATTTCAGTAACGCCTGAATCAATGAATCCGATTGTCTATTTTATCTTTACTGTCCTTTGTGTCCCTTATTAAAACAAAACCCGAATTTCAAAGTAGTAATACATAACCCTTTTATTATTTACTGGAGGTTATAACGATGGCTACGATTCAAATTTCTGTTGACGACAAGATGAAAGTTGCGGCGGATTCCTTGTTTTCGAGTCTTGGGCTTGACACGGCAACAGCGGTGAAAATGTTTATTGTTGCCGCTCTTGACTATGATGGTTTGCCTTTTTCTGTCAGGCATTGCACACCAAAGTCCGACATGTTGGAAGCTATTGAGGATACTCGCTTACGCCGTAACCTTGTAGGTCCCTTCACAACTGCCGAAGAAGCGGTGCAATCCATGTTGGAGGACTAAATGCTAACAATTGTTTACACCAAACAAATGAAGCGTGATGCTAAGCGTGCGAAAAAACGCGGAAAGGATATGCAGAAACTCGTTTCCACTCTGACGTTGCTTGCGCAAGGAGTACCAATGCCGCCCCGATATCGCGATCATCAATTGAAAGGAAAACTATCGGATATGCGCGAATGTCATGTTGGCGGCGAGGGAGATTGGCTCTTATTGTATAAGATTTATGAAGACAATTTGGTATATCCGCTTCCGGCACCGGTACACATTCCGACCTATTTGACGAATAATACGTTGCCGTTTACGACGATTTAGCGTTTACGAATGTTGTGATAGAATGTTACAGAAATAAATTTAACCATGTCATTTACAGAATCCAATTACGAGAACGCGATTATTGAATTATTCCGTAACACGTTGGGATATACGCATGTTTGCGGATATGATGTTAAGCGTGATTATTCTGATCCGTTTTATGCGGAGGAGTTGTTGCCGTCTTTGCAACGTGTTAACCCTCAATTGCCGGAAACGGTATTGAATGAGGCGGTTCAAAAAATCCGTAACATCGAAAATGGAACGCTGCAACAAAAAAATGTCCGCTTCATGGATTATTTGCAAAACGGCGTAACAGTCGATTATTATGACGGAAAAGAACAACGTTCCGACCTTGTTTATCTTGTTGATTATCAGAACGTAAACAATAACAGTTTCGTTATTGCCAATCAATGGACGTTTACGGAGAAGAGTGAAAAGCGTCCTGATATGATTGTTTTTCTCAATGGTTTACCGCTTGTGGTGTTTGAGTTGAAGTCGCCGTCGCGCGAAAATACCGACGTCAGCGCAGCCTATCGGCAGTTACGGAATTATATGCGCGAAATACCGTCGTTGTTTATCTATAACGCTTTTCTTGTTATGAGCGATCTTGCCAATTCCAAAGTTGGAACACTAACCGCGAGCGAAGACCGTTTCATCGAATGGAAAACCAAAGACGGCAGTTACGAAAATACACAAGTCGCTCAATTTGATACGTTGCTTGAAGGAATGTTTCAAAAAGAACGTTTTCTCGATATTATTAAAAACTTTATTTGTTACGAAGGAACCAAAGGCGACAAAAAAATTTTGGCGGCATATCATCAATATTTCGCGGTGAAAAAAGCAATTGCCTCGACACAACACGCCGCGAAAACAGACGGCAAAGGCGGCGTGTTTTGGCATACGCAAGGAAGCGGTAAATCGTTGTCGATGGTGTTTTATGCACATCTTTTACGGGAAACGTTGGATTTTTCGACTATCGTTGTTTTAACGGACAGAAACGATTTAGACAATCAACTTTTTGAACAATTCGCAAGATGCTCAAATTTTTTGCGGCAAAAACCGGAGCAAGCCGAAAACAGAATTCATTTGAAAAATCTCCTTGCCGGTCGTCAGGCAAACGGTATCATTTTTACGACAATGCAAAAATTTGAAGAGAGTTCCGAACCGCTTTCAAATCGGCGTAACATTGTCGTATTAGCGGACGAAGCCCATCGAGGGCAATATGGGCTAGAGGAAAAAGTCGACGCCAAAACCGGACGTATCATTTTGGGAATGGCGCGAATGATTCGCGACAATTTGCCGAATGCAACGTACATCGGTTTTACCGGTACGCCGATTTCGCAAAAAGACCGCAGCACGATTGAGGTGTTCGGAAATTATGTTGACATCTACGATATGACTCAATCGGTTGAAGACGGTACGACAAAACCGGTATATTATGAAAGCCGCGTGATTCATCTGAAATTGAATAAGGAAATTCTGAAACGCATTGATGAAGAGTATGACGTGCTGGCACAAAATGCCGAACCATACGCCATCGAAAAAAGTAAAAAAGAATTGGGACAGATGGAAACGATTCTCGGCGCGGATCAAACGATTGAGACTCTTTGTAACGATATTATTTCTCATTACGAAAATTTTCGGCAACATGAATTGACGGGCAAAGCGATGATTGTTGCGTATTCTCGTCCGATAGCGATGAAAATTTACCGCAAAATGCTTGAACTTCGTCCGCATTGGGACAAAAAACTCGGCGTGGTGATGACTTCCGGTAACAATGATCCCGAATATTGGAACAATATCATTGGTAACAAAAATCATCGCGACGAAATGGCACGAAAATTCAAAGAGGATAATGATCCTTTCAAAATTGTAATCGTTGTTGATATGTGGCTAACCGGTTTTGATGTGCCGTCGCTGGCGACAATGTACATTTATAAACCGATGAAAGAACATACGTTAATGCAGGCAATTGCTCGTGTGAATCGGGTTTATCAGGACAAGGCAGGCGGTTTGGCGGTTGATTATGTTGGTATTGCTTCGGCTTTGAAACAGGCAATGAACGATTACACGAAACGCGACAGAGATCAATACGGCGATACGGATATTGCTAAAACGGCATTGCCGAAATTTATTGAAAAGTTGGAAGTTTGCCGCGGTTTGCTTCATGGTTACGATTATTCTGAATTTCTGGACAAGCATTCTGATGATTTACAACGGGCAAAAACAATCTCCGGCGGCGTGAATTTTCTTGCGGCAGTTGACAAAGAAAAAGAGCGGACTTCGTTTATCAAAGAAACGTTGTTGTTACGTCAAGCGTTGTCGCTTTGCCGGAGTTTGCTTGATGCCGAGCAACGTTTTGAAGCCGCTTATTTTGAAGCGGTACGGACAATGTTGACTCGCATGACTGGTAAAGACAAATCGTTGTCGATCAAAGAAATCAATGATCAGATTAACGAGTTACTTAAAGCAAGTATTCAAAGTAAAGGCGTCATCAATTTATTTTCCGATGCGGAAACAGAATTTTCGTTATTTGATCCGAAATTTCTTGCGGAGATTTCCCGAATGAAAGAGCGGAATCTTGCGGTTGAAATTTTACGAAAATTGCTTGCCGAACAGGTTTCATTGTATAAGCGGACGAACTTGGTGAAATCGGAAAAATTTTCGGAACGATTAACCGAATTGATGAATTCGTATATCAAGGGGTTGATTACGAATGAGGAGGTCATTGACGAACTGACAAACATGGCGAAGGCAATTGCAACCGCTCACGAAGAAGGCAAAGCAATGAATTTGACAGACGAAGAGTTGGCATTTTATGATGCGTTGACGAAGCCGGAAGCGGTAAAGGATTTTTACGAAAATGGCGAACTTATTGCGATGACACATGAACTTGCCGAGATGTTACGTAAAAACCGGACAATTGATTGGCAACAAAAAGAATCTGCGCGTGCAGGAATGCGGCGAATGGTCAAAAAGTTACTAAAAAAATACAAATATCCGCCGGAAGGATTGGAAATAACAATTGACACTGTCATCAGGCAATGCGAAATGTGGACTGATA
>JAIRYX010000047.1 GCA_031267635.1 Planctomycetaceae bacterium | reverse complement strand
ACTTTGCGCATGTTGTTGCTGAGTTGATCGGCACAAAGTGTGTAATATTTTTGCCAATACCCAAAATTATATTTTACCTGCTTTGGGTTTGTTTTAGTGATCTAAAGCTTCCTGCTTATTTCACATTTTGGGTGGATTGATTTATGCAATGCTGGTAACGATTCAGTTGCCTCGTGCGGATTTATACTCATCACATTGTAAAATTTGTTTCTCACAAAGGCGCCAAGGACGCCGAGTCATTCTAAAAAATAAATTCTTTGTGCCTCTGTGCCTTTGTGAAAAAACATAAATTTAAAGTAGTTGTAGTATATTTGGCTGGGCGATTGAATAGTTACCGGGAAAGATACGAAATTTATCCGATAAATCACCAGTAATTTTCTCAAAATAAATCACCGACTACTTTTCCCCAAAAAATATTTTTGTTAAAATATTTTGAAACATCTGTTTTTAACCATTACACACATTTAAACTTTTTAGAAAGAGTAACATGTTACGTTTTTGTCAGAGCTTGCGAACCGGACGATGGAATGTGACGTCATTATTAACGGTTGCTGTTTGTTGGGCTGTGTCGCAATTGTTGGCGGCGGCAGAAAATGAACCGCCAAAATTCGACGGTGTGAAAGCTGCGTGGCACGGGTTCGATCGGTATGATTTTATTATCGACGAATCGACTAATCAAATCGCGCCGTTTCAAACGACGGCGCAAGAAGGCGACGGAATCGGCGGTGCGTTGCAAGGGAAACGCCGATGTGTTGTCGTATTACCGAAATCGTTTGCGGCGGGTCGTTCGTGGTCGTGGCGCGGATGTTATTGGAATCACGAGCCGCAAACGGAAATCGAATTACTCAAACGCGGTTTTGCGATTGCTCATATCACCGGCGCACCCGATAAATATTGGGAAACGTGGTATGATTTTCTCGTGGAAAAACACGGCTTTTCGCCGAAGCCGGCATTTATCGGCATGAGCCGCGGCGGAGAATTTTCTTATACTTGGGCGGTTCGGCATCCCGACAAAGCCGCTTGTATTTACGCAGACAATCCGGGCAGCAATCCTGAAGTGTTTTCGGGACTCGGAAAATTAGCAACGCAAGACGTTCCGCTACTGCATATTAACGGAAGCGTTGATCCGTTGCTCAATAAAATTTCGGGAGCGATTGAAAACATCTATCACGCTTTGGGCGGACGAATTACGGTCGTCATTAAAGAAGGAGCGGGACATCATCCGCACAGCTTGCGGAATCCAAAGTTTGCGGCGGATTTTATTGAAAAAAGCGTTAATGAAAAACGACCGCCAAAACCGAATTTTGTGCCGGAACGTTTCACAAAAACCTCGTATTATTCGGCGCAAAGTTTTTACAAAGAATTTCCCGACGAACATAATTACATGATTTGCCGCGGAGCGGATTTTACACCGGTTTATGATCGTTATGAATTTTCGCTCCCCGGCGTGGAGGGTTCTATTCAAGTGGTTGTGCCGAATCAGCCCGCACAAAACGGAGCGTGGGTTTTTCGCGCGACCTTTCTCGACCGTAATGAGTGGGTTGACCAAACATTGTTGGAAAACGGTTTTGCTATCGTGACGGGATCCATTCCTTACAATGCGGATGGCGCCAGATTGCCGCATTGGAACATCGTTTACAAATATCTGACGGAGCATGGTTTTTCCGCAAAACCGGTGGCGGAAGGCACCGGCGGCGCTGCGTCGGAGGCAATCGGATGGGCGATTGCTCACCCGGATAAAACTGCGTGCGTTTATCTCAACAATCCGTTATTGCGGTGGTCATTCTTGTTGGAAAAGCCGATCAAAGGTCATTTACGACCAATGATTGACGCAAAAATTCCAATAGTTGCGACAACGACTGAAGACGCTCCATTCAATGATTTACCGGAAATCGGCGTCAATTTGTTGGATGCTTCCGGTCTTAAAGAATATGTTCAAAGGTTTACGCAAGAAGATCGTGAAAACCCCGACGTTGTGAAATTTATTCTTGACGCGGTGGAGAAATAAAAATTATGCCGCTGAAATTTCTCTAATAATTACCGAACAGATCCGTTCTCATTTTTGAAAATTCGAGTCTCAATGCCGAGTCTCTTCAATCGGGAGCGCAAGGTGTTGGGATTGATTTCCAAAAGTTCAGCGGCGCCGTGTTCTCCTTCAATTCGTCCTTGCGTTACAGCAAGGACGTATTCCAGATACCGCTTTTCTAATAATTCAAACGGTTCCACCGATTGAAACGCCGCCCATCGGTTTTTATCGTGAGTACGGCGTTTTCCGCTGGCGGAAAAACTGTCGCCACGATGCGAGTCGCGGTTCGGCACGCCAAGAGCGGTTGCGATGTCAAGCGTTTTGCCATTACCAAGCAACGCCGCACGGTCAATCACGGTGGCTAATTCGCGAATGTTTCCGGGCCACGAGTATTGTTTGAGAAATTCAATATCTCGCGCATTCGGCAACACTAACGGCAATCCAAATCGCGTTGCGGCACGTTCCGCAAAATGTTTCGCAAGCTCCGGCATATCGTCAAGCCGTTCACGCAACGACGGCAAGCGAATCGGAAACGCGGAAAGTTTATACCATAACTCTTCATTAAATTGCGATTCGGAAACGTAGGATCTCAAATCGTTATCCGTAGCGGCAATGACGCGAATTTCTATCGGAACTGTTCGCGGCGGAATTTTCGTGTTCGCACCGATAGGTTCCAGGACGCCGTTTTCCAATATTTGCAATAACCGTATTTGAGCCGAAACGGTCAACGTGTGAATGTCGTCCAGAAAGATTGTGCCGTTATTAGTACGCAAAAATGCGCCGGGCGGCTGCATTCCGAAAAGCTGTGCATCCATCAATTCACGCGGGATGGCGCCGCAGTTGATTCGTAAAAACGGATTCGATGCAAAAGACGACCGATAATGAATTGCCCGCGCAATAAACGCTTTGCCGGAACCGGATTCGCCAAACAGAATCGCCGGCGAGTTCGTCGCAGCAATTAAATCAACACGTTCTAAAACTCGACGTAATCCTTGACCGGCTCCAATGATTATTTCCGAAGAAAAATCACGTCGTCCGAGACGTGTAAGAATCGCCTCTTTTTCCGCGTCCGCCGTTTCTCGTAGTTGCGACAAACGGCGAAATGCCGTTTCACGCTCCAGAACAATGCCTAAAACCGACGTACATTCGAGAAAATACTCGTGAAACGAAACGGCGTTCAACTCTTGCGGTTTCTGTTTTTTCTCCGTTGTATTTTCCAGAAGGTATCGCGGCGAGAAATCAATCAGCAAGAGCGTTTCCGAAAACGGCTGTTTCCGATGTTTGAGCCAACTCAAGCACAAAATATTATGTTCGCCGATTTCCAGAGAAAATTGTTCGACAAACCGTATCGGAAGATGTGTGATATTTTGGACAGAGGTAGCCGGTTGCCCGTTATACAATAATTTTAATTCCGCAAGAACTGCCGAATCGCATTTTCTTCGGCTCAACGGAACGTCATTTTTATCCGGCGAATAATCAATAAGCGGCTCAACATAACCGAGTTCGCTTTCCCATCGTAGCACAAGAATACGCCGTATAACGCCCCAATAAGACAACCCCTGTAAAAGAAACGGCAACGCATCTTCCAAGCGGTTTTGTAATCCGGCGGTTTTCCAAAGTTCCAGAAAACGTATCGTCTGGTGCGGCATAACATTAACAAAATTCGTAAAGATTTATGGACAAGTCGATTCAGATAGCGATGACTGCGTCACTCAAACAATATTTATCACAAAGGACGCGAAGAATCACGAAGTTTTATAAAACCGGAACGTTTATTTTTTTGAATACTTCGTGCTTCTGCGTTTCCGCGAAAAACATAAAATGGAAAGCAATTTGAGATTATTATAACCAAAATGTAGCGAAGATTCTACTCATTTTGGGTAACTATTCAGTAGAATGTAAGTAATTTGGAATCATTTCGATATGAGTATTTCGTATTTTTCAACCTCATTTTCACCTATTCTAAAAACCCCACTTTCAACAAATTCTACCATTGAAAAATAAGGACTTGCTGATATTAGGGAAAGGTTTTTAGAATTTCCCCTAATTTTCCTAACAAAACAACCTCAGTAGCCCAATGAATCCTCCCCAAAACCAACCGCATTACCTCATCAAAAAAGAAATAATGAGGTTGGTTTGTTAAGAAAATTAGGGGAAAATGAGGTTTGCAACACAAACAGATGCTCGTTTCATAGTAAAAATGCTTAAAACCGACTGAATAGTTAAAACGATTTTTTCGTTTCCGTAGGATTCCAGCGGACGCTTTAAACCATTTTCTGACTTCTGCAAGCTTACCAGTGGCACTTGCAAGGAGTTTTTTCACTTCCGCAAGCCTACCAGTGACACTTGTAAGGAGTTTTTTCGCTTCCGCAAGCTTACCAGTGACACTTGCAAGGAGTTTTTTCGCTCCCGCAAGCTTACCAGTGACACTTGTAAGGAGTTTTTTTGCTTCCGCAAGCTTACCAGTGGCACTGGCAAGGAGTTTTTTCACTTCCGCAAGCTTACCAGTGACACTTGCAAGGAGTTTTTTCGCTTCCGCAAGCTTACCAGTGACACTTGTAAGGAGTTTTTTCGCTCCCGCAAGCTTACCAGTGACACTTGCAAGGAGTTTTCTATCTTACGCAGAATCTCAATCCAGTCCACAGTATGGTTATTTAGGGAATGTAGAATAATAACTCCGCACTGAGCAACTGGGGAGTTACGATTTTTTAGAGTGACCGTCAATTTTACCGGAAAACATTCTTAGTAACTATTCAGTCGCTCAAACCAAATAAATCCGTCCCGGACAACTGAATAGTTACAAAAAATCTTTCGCGGAATTTTCAGAATCCGTACAAAATCGCAAAGCCGCCGGAGAGTTGTTCTCGTTTTGTACCGTTGTTGAAAATCGCGTTTTTATAGGAACAATCATAACGGAGTTCGGGACGGATTCGTAAATGTTTGGTCGGATTGAAATTCAAGCCAAGCGTCAATCCTACGTAATCTGAATGGTTATTGCTCCCGCTGGCGTCCGTGTAGCCCAAAATTCCATTGTCGCGTACCCATTCCGCGCGAAAGCCGATTTTCCAGCGGTCGTTGTCGTCTAACGAGTAAAACAAATGATTGCCGATTCCATAAGCGGAGTAACGCAAACCGCCGCGTTCATTCAAATTCACTAATGTGGAATCCAGCACATATTCCCATTTGTCCGAGATATTCCAATCATAATACAACGAATGAATGAAAAAATCGTTGTTCCAACCGCCGTTTGCTAAACGGTCGGAAATGTTGTTTCGCTGCCGTCCGCGAGTCATGCAATAATTGAATGTCGCGTTTTCGGTCAACGTCAATTCCAATCCCGCGATGATCGCGTCGTCGCCGTATTTGTTGGCGAAACCGGTCTCCAATCCGGTTGTCCAGCCGGCGATCAGCGTTAAATTGTCGGTCAGTTGATAATTAAGCAATACGCCCGTATGCGTTCCCGGCACGAGATTGTAAGAATAAGGATCCGTATAAAAAAACTTGTCCCACGATTCAATCGGCGAATAACCAATCGGCGAACCAAATTTGCCGTAACGTGCCGTCAATTTTTTGTAACCGACTTCGCCGTACAGCTGATACATCGCCAAACTGTAATCTCTTTCAATGCCGCCGCCCCAGCCGTAGTCAAACGATTCGTCGCCGTAAGATTGAAGTTCCGTTCCCACCATTCCGTAAATAAAATCGGCTTGAAATCCCCAATCGAGCGTATTTTCACAATCCATTTCGCGGGCGATTCGTGCTAAAATCTGGTTAGCGTTGAAATTTGTCGTGCGGCGTCCGATTCCGTAAATTGGTCCGTTGCCGCTATTTTCCAACATCCCGTCGCCGTTCGGATCATACGCCGCCTTCGCGCCGTAAGCGTTTGTATAAAGTCCCGCTTCGACCCAACCGCTCACTTTCAGCCGCGAACCGCCGCGAAACAGTTGAAATTGAGCATTTTCCGCACTTTGAGAAGAATAACAATCCGGCTCAACGCAACTTGCCGCCGCGTCGCATGCCGAAACGGAATCCGGCGCAACATGTTCGTTAGAATCATTTTGCGAGAGATTTTGATTCACGCTTTGCGGCACATCATTTGGCGGCACATCGGAAATTTTTTGCAGCGAGACAAAATCATACGAGTCGGTTGTTGTCAGCGTTTTAGGAGCGGCAGTCGCAGAAGCGTCCGCGACAGCAAAACCAACCTGCCCAAAAATCCGCGAACTGCCTCCCCAAAAGAGACAAAGCCCAACGAATACTTTAAGAATCAATAAATTTTTCATAGCATTTTTCTTTTTGAATACAATATCTGCGTTTCAATTTTGTCTTTTTAATATTTGCAGCAAAAACTACAGCCACTTCTATTGACAATATCGTTACAATCTAACAGGATATAAAAAATATTCTCTTCATTTGGAAAAATATATCTATTTTATCCATTTTAATTATTGGGCTGTGCGATGAATCGAATACGCTATCTCATAATAGATGTTCAATCTTTCCGATGAAGAAATTGATAGCTCGTTGGATTGAGAATCCCTATTGGCTGTATTTTAGCGGCGGATTTTCGCCTCAATCGCCACGACGGAATCGAAACCGCCACGCCATAAAACGCGGCGATTCATGCCGTTGAATCAAATTTCAATCCGGTTCAGCCGCGAACAATGCTTCGGGTATACACGAACCGAAGGCGATGCGTTTGATCCTCCCCAAAACGTTTTCGCGTCGCTGTGAACAATGTTGTCCGTCCTAATAATTTGGGGGACTTCTAAAAAACTCATTTTCAACACATGTGACCATTGAAAAATAAGGGCTTACGAATAATTTGAGAGAGGTTTTTAGAAGTTTCTACAAGATGGAGTGTTCATAAAGTATGCTATATTCCTCTCCCCTTCTTAAAACCGAAGTGCGAGTACAAAGTCAATTGTACCGAAAAATGTCACTATTGCCGCCCTTATTTATAAAATTCCCTTAGTAGCCCACATTGCACCAATATGCGATTATTCCCTATTTTTTGTTCCATTGGTTTGGTGACAATCCATGATCTAAAAAATCAGGGCATAAGGGCGAGCTTTGATGCAATTCGGGTTACTAAGGGAAACTTGATAAATAAGGGCTGCAACGGGAAAGCCGTTCGGGTAACTA
>JAIRYX010000026.1 GCA_031267635.1 Planctomycetaceae bacterium | reverse complement strand
ATTGAAACAATTATTCGCAAACTTACACGGCGATTTGGAAATGTACCGGAATCCGTCGAAGAACATCTTTATAAAATCAAAGACGTTGAACATCTCGACCAGTTCGTTGATCTTGCTTTTGATTGCCAAACCCTTGAAGATTTTGAAAACGTCTTGACAAGCGGACTTTCAAGAACTCGAATCAGTCGTCCGCGAAACAATAGGAGATGATAACATGCCGACGTTAGTGCAGCATGTTATTGAAACAGGCAGAACCGAATATCCGAACGGCTCGGCTATTGCAGCCCTTGTTTTTTACCGCAAAGGCGAAAAAGGCGCACAAAGGATTTATAGTGAAGACTGCTAAAAACCTCATTTTCAAAAACACAATATCATAAAATACGATATTTACGAAAAGAGAACAGCAAAAAGAGAATGTTTTTAGAAGTCCTCCCTTTGTGCGACTTCGTCGCCTTGGTGGTAAAAAATAAGGGCATAAGGGCGCGTTTGAGAGGAGCTGTTGGCTACTAAGGGAAACTTGATAAATAAGGGCTACCATAGTAAAATCTTTCGGATAGTCGGTCAATGGAGGTGTCCTCATTAAGATTATTGCCCAGTGCGGATTTATTGGGTTTGGTCGGCTGAATAGTTACAGTATTTTATAAATCAATCTCTTCCCTATATGTGAACGAAACATAAAAACATCGTGTGGTAAATAATAAAATGATCATGAGCCAAACCAATTTTCAAACCGTGCGGGTTAATCTTGCCGCGCGAAGTTACGACGTCGAAATCGGAGCGGAAAATCTTTCCCATTTAAGAGCGACGCTCAACGCTTTTCCGAACGTTCAACATGTTGTTATTTTAACCGACGCAAATGTCGCGCCGCTTTATGCCGAGAACATCGCCGAACATTTAGCGGCGCAGGATTTGGCGGTTGATAGAATGATTATTAAACCGGGCGAAGAAAGCAAGTCCATTGCGTCGGCGGAATATCTTTGGGAAAATCTGCTTAAAATCGGAACGGATCGTCAATCGGTGATCCTGGCGATAGGCGGCGGCGTGGTCGGAGATTTAGCCGGTTTTATTGCGGCGACTTACGCGCGGGGAATCCGTTTCTTTCAGCTTCCGACAACGCTTCTCGCGCAGGTTGACAGTTCGGTCGGCGGAAAAGTCGGCGTCAATTTGAGCGGCGGAAAAAATATGGTCGGCGCGTTTTATCAGCCGCTTGGCGTTTTAATTGATACCAAAACGCTCGACACGCTTGACGAGTCGCAATATCTCGCAGGACTCGGCGAAGTTGTTAAATATGGCGTTTCGCTTGATGCGGAATTGTTTGAATTGCTCGAAAATAACATTGACCGTATCACGCAACGCGACCATATTTTGCTGACAAAGATTGTTGCGCGATGTTGCCGAATCAAAGCGAACATTGTAGAGAAAGACGAATTTGAAATGCTCGGATTGCGGGCAAAATTGAATTATGGTCACACGTTTGCTCATGCGTATGAAACGTTGAGCGGTTACGGAACGTTGCTGCACGGATTAGCGGTGGCGATTGGTTTGGTCGATGCGGCGCGGCTTGCCCGAAAACTTAACCGAGTTGATAACTCATTTGTCGAACGGCAAATTGCGATCAATGAACAACTGGGACTTCCAATACAATATGACAACATTCGCGCGGAAGAAATTCTCGATTTAATGACGCACGACAAAAAATCCGTGCGCGGCTCGTTGCGATTTATCCTGCCGACAAAACTCGGTCAATGCGAGCTTGTAACAGAGATTTCTCCAGAGGTTGTGAAAGAGGCGTTATGTTTTGTGTCGCCATGATTGGTCTCTCGCAACGCCTATTTTTGACCGCAAAGGCGAAAAAGTCGCACAAAGGAGTTATAACGAACAACCTTTGTGCGACTTCGTCGCCTTGGTGGTAAAAAATAAAAGATATTTTCGGGCGACGCCTTATTATGCTCATGTCTGTTACGCAGAATCTCCATTCAGTCCGAAATATGGTTATCTATTGAGGGAATGTACGATAATAACTCCGAATGACGCCGTAGGCGTTCCCTATCTCTGCTAAATTCTTGAAGGCACGCTCCGTTTTTTATATTTCTCCCGAAAACAAATTCTCCAAATATTTATATCCGCTGCCGGTGTTGAGTAACAAGACGGTTTCATTATCGGCAATCCAATTTGATTGACGTAATACTTGAAAGGCGTGCCGGAGCGCTGCCCCTTCGGGCGACCAGAGCGAACCTTCACGAGCCGCGATTTCACGCAGCGACGCGAGAATTTCCGTGTCGTTGACGCTGACTGAGTTTCCGCCGCTTTCACGAAGAACTTGTAAAATGACTTTGTCGGCGTAAGGTTTGGGAACTCGTAAACCATTCGCAACTGTGAAACCGTTGTCTTTGAACGCGGACGACGTTTGTCCGCTCTGAAACGCGAGGTGGATTCCGTTGCAGCTTTCGCTTTGAACGGCAACCATTCGCGGACGTTTTGCGTCAATCCAACCAAGTTGTTCCAATTCGTGGAACGCTTTCCAAATGCCGATCATTCCTGTTCCGCCACCGGTGGGATAAAGAATCACATCGGGAATGTTCCAATCGAATTGTTCAGCGATTTCGTAACCCATCGTCTTTTTTCCTTCCAAACGATACGGTTCTTTCAATGTAGAAACGTCGAACCAGCCATGCTTTGCCGCTTCCGCTTGCGACAATTTGCCGCAGTCGCTGATGTTGCCGTCAATTTCCCGAAGTTCCGCGCCGAATAATACGGTTTCGGTTTTGAAAGCGTTCGGCGTTAATTTAGGCATATAAATATGCGCCTTGATTCCCGCTCTTGCGGAATACGCCGCCAACGCGCCGCCGGCATTGCCCGCCGTTGGAATCACCGTTTCCCGCACGCCGAGTTCTTTGGCTTTGGAAACGGCTGCGCTCAATCCCCGCGCTTTAAACGAACATGTCGGATTCAACGATTCGTCTTTGTAAAATACACGAGGATTGCCGACGGATTGATTCGTAAGATTTAACGGAAGAATCGGCGTAAAACCTTCGCCCAGCGTAACAATATTTTCCGAATCGAACACCGGCAAAAATTCACGATACCGCCACATTGTCGCGGGACGGAAACGTAATTCGTCTTTGGTCAACGTATTCGAATGAAAATCGTATTGCGCCGAAAGAATCGCTTTGCAATTCTCGTCTTCGCAGACGGTATGCAATTCCTCTTTGGAATATTCTTTTCCGCACGAAACGCATTGGAGATGCGTTAATAAACTGTTGGTTTGAGACATGGTGGTAATAGTTAATGATAAATGGTTAGTTGTTGTTATTCGCCGGTTTGGGAGAGCTTTGGTACTCGACTCTTCCGAAAATTGTGCTGGAAGAATAGCTACTGAAAGTCATACCGTTAGCAAAACCGCCGGTCAATCTTCGAGTGGGAAATGACGTTTTTCTGATAACAATTTTTTGAAAATCTTCTTTCGGTTTCAATTGATAAGTTGGTTGTTCCGTAACATATTCTCCCGAAACAAACATGCCATTTTTCGATAGAAAACGATATTCAACTTCCGTGTCAGGAACATTTTTTAATACAGCTTTTCCATGTTCGTCGGGTTGAATGACGAATTTTTCTTCGATATTATTTAAACCGATTCGCTTCAAGCGAGAAAGTTTTGAACGGGGAATTATCTTCGATACTTCAAATTCAAGAAAACTTTTCGGTGCATTTTCTTCTTCAAAGACAAATTGCAATTTCAAATCTTTACCGGAAGTTAATACCAATGTTAAATCATCAGTTGGTTTGGTCAAATCAAATTCTTGTTCCAACGGAGTCCAACCGTTTGAATAAATTTTCACTTCCGCGTGATTGTGATTCGCAGTTGTCGCAATTCCAAAAGAAAATTTTCCATTTTCATCGGTTGTAAGATTGCCATATTCTTTATCATTTTTTACGTTTTCTCCATTAAGAAAAAGAAACGTAACGCCTTGGATCGGGTTTCCTTGCGGATCAACAACTTTTCCTGCAAATTTTTTCTTGTTGTAAAACGTAATAATACGTTTTAGAGGGTAACCATCGGTGTTTGACGTTCCAAACGCATAATTTCGCGACGGAATAAGAACGTCGTCTTTTTCTACACGAATACTACCATGACCGAAACCTGAATCAAAATTAAATTCCCACTTGCCATTGGAATCGGTAAATGTCGTGCGTTCAAATTCTTTGGGAATATCGCTTGAAGAATCACAAAGTTTGCCATCGAAAACGCAATGATATACTTTCCCAAGCGTTACTTTCACTCCTTCAATCGGCTTTCCGTCGTCATCAAGAATAAGACCGGTTGTTTTGCCTTTGGGATAAATTAAAAGGTTTAACTCCGGCGGTAACGGGCTGCCGGTTTTACGGTCACCGCGAATTGGGTCGGAATACCATTTCAATACTTCCTGTTGATAATTTTCCGCTGAAGCCGTGACAAAAACACGATATACTTCTTTTTTATCAATTTCGCTGAAATCGAAATCGACTATTCCTTGTTTATCCGTTTTGAACGCTTTTTCAAAAATTCCTCCGGAGATTTGAAAATTTCCCCGTTCAAGATGCAAACAAACTTCCGCGTCCGGTTTCGGATTTCCGTTTTCATCGAGAACGGTAATACGCAAATTGTCGGGAAGCGTCCAATCATCATAAAACGGCCATGACATTTCCTCTTGCGAAATTGTTATTCGCGGAACATCCAGTACTTTAATCACATAAGGTTCTTCGCGAGGATGAAAACGATAACTTAACTTTTCGGAACGATACGAACTTGAACTGCGTTGCGTTACAGGCGAAGCAAAACCCGATACCACGAACATATATTCTTGTTCTTCGTTGGGAGCTTCGTTCCATTCTAAAACGTCAAACGTTTGGCTTTGATTTTTTTCATCTTGGAACAGAAAATGATTATTATTCCAAAACGTAAAATTTTCTGTGACAACAGGAGGCGGCGTGATTCCGAAAAAACGCCTATCTTCAGGATAGGTTGTGTCGAATTTAATACGAAGTGTTTTTCCTTTTTTAAGTGTGAAATTCTGTTGTGTGTTCAATTCATTTGCTGTAATTTGCGTACCAAACAAAACCCATTCCGTTTTACGGATAATGAGAAGATGTTCCGAATCGCTCAATCCTCTCAAATGATATTTTCCCGATTCATCGGATTTCGTTTCACTTTTTAATACGGATGAATTTCCCCAAACGTGGACAAGAGCATCGGCAATCGGCTTTCCTGCTTCGTCGGTGATTGTACCGAAAATTTCTTTACCACGTTCAAGTGTAACAGTCTTCGGATAAATGGAAACTCGGTCAGCCCGCCAACCGCCGCCTTCTTGATATTGTAACGGTTGAAAATCATGATGTTTGAAAAGAGCATGAAACACTCGCGATCTTTCTTCTATTTCCACAGGTCCAAATTCATAATAACCATCCGCATCCGTATAGTAAGATTGTTCATCTTTGCGGAAATGTTCATGTTGAACTTGTACGCCGGCAATTCCTTTGCCTTCTTCGTCCACAACACGAATACGAACCATTTTTCCTTTTTTGAGCGTTACTTTGAATTGTTCTGGAATTTCAATTGTTTCTGCGGACGCAGCATGGCTTTCATTCCAATCATGCCGATAAGAAAGGAACAATCCGTTGACTTCAGTAGTAAAGAAAATCGTGTTGAAAAATTGACCTTTCAAGTCTGGAGAAAACGTTATTACCGCATTGCCTTCTTGATTTGTTTTTACTTCTTGCCGCAAAGTATCTTTGAAGTCACTTCCAATAACGGCAAACTTAATTGTCGTGTTTGGAATCGGCTGGTCATTATCGTCCATTGTTTGAATTTGGATGGAATCGGGAATCGTCCATTGCTTTTGTTCCCATGCAATTTTATACGGTTCGCCTGCCAAAACCATTGCGTACCATGTTGCCAATAAACATGGTAAAACAGCAGCCATTAAAAATCGTTGTGTGAGTTTTTTTGTGAATCTCATTTTGTTTTTCCTTTATTTTTGACAGGATAAAATTATACCATTTTATAACATTCTCAAACTGCAACCCCCAAATTTATTTACTCATGTTACGCATGAGTGTATTAATTATCCGAAAGATTTTGCCATTGCAACCCTTATTTATAAAATTCCTTTAGTAGTCCTCAATTGCGCGAATATGCGCCCTTATTCCCTTATTTTTCGTTTCATTTTTTGATAAAAATCCATTAAAAATAAGAGCATAAGGGCGCGTTTGGGGACTTTGTTGGCTACTAAGGGAAAATTGATAAATAAGGGCTGCAATGGTAAACGCTTTCAGATAACTATACTGTTACCCTGTGTGGATTTATTTGGCTTGGGCAACTAAATAGTTACAAAAAATCAACGAAACGAACGGAATGACCGGTGAAAATTTTTTCGTATTGAACAATCTTTTTTCCGGTCATTTCGTTTTCGGCTTTTGTTCATCTTTCTTCGCCATTTGGGAATTCCGCATTCTGCGTATTCGGCGTTGCGCTACCTGCATTACCAGCGCGTCCGCCGCGACCAGCACGTCCAGCGGGACGAGCGTTATTTTGCTCGCCTTGCGGTTGCGGACGGTTGCCGTCTATGGGATTTGCCGCTTCGCCGGTTGTTGCGCCATCACGATTTTCACCGGATTCCGTAGCCGATGAATTAGCAACCGATGAATTATTTGCCGGAGAGGTAAAACCGCCGCTAAAGTCGCCGCCGAATCTTCCGCCGAAACCGCCGCGTCCGCCGCCTGCAAGACGGTTTCCCCAGAACACGGCGTTTGCCGTCAGCTTGTTCGTGCCGTACCAATAACCGCGAAATTGCGGGTCAAACGCAAAACCAATCACGACGCCTTGACCGGAACGTTTGGTAACAATGACCGGCGTTCCCGCGACAGACTCCACCAATTGCGGTTGAATGTTTCCCGACAAAAGCGGTTTGTCCGTATAAGAAACGACCGCGTTTTGTTGATTGTCCGATTTTGTCAGCACAATACCGCCGTCTTTGAAAATCGGCAGAATCTCGTTTTTGTATCCCCACAGCAACGGACTGGAAAGATTCGCCCGCGTTTGGAATGTGATACCTAAAAATTGTCCGCGACCGGAAGCAATTTGAGCGTCAAGCAATCCCGCCTGAACCAACGTGCGAACCGCGTTATCGTAACCGATTAACGTATTGCCCGCGTCCACCCACTCTTTGAGTCTGGTAACATCCGTAGAAGAAACGAATCCGTTGAGAAAAATCACGTTATATCGGTTAAGATTGACGCGGCTGAAATTCTCCGCCGGAATGATTGTTACGGGAATTTTGTAATGCTGGTCAAATAAATGCCAGATTTCGCCGCCGTTGCCGATAATCGCAATTCGCGGTTTTTCAGTAATATTCGACGAGAGAACGCCGCCGCTTCCAAGATTTCGGCTTCCTTCAATGTAGCCGGTTTTCAATGCGTCAATGTCAATTCCGTCTTCGTTGAGAATTGTTTCGATGACCGAATAAATTTCATCCGCCGATTTCTTTTGATAAGCGTTTCCGGTCAAAACCACAAACGTATTCCGTTCAAACACTTTTCCGTCCGCCGCGGTAAAATTGCTGTTGAGCGTTTTCACGTTAATCTCATTGTCCAACAAACGATAAAGCGCACGCGGCGCGTAATAGCCGTCCCAGTTGAAAAGATAAGCGGTGGTTTTTTTGTCGCCTATCAATTTTCCTTTGGGAAATTGCGAGAGATCGGTTTTTTGTCCGAGCAGTTTCGGTTGATAAACGTCTTCGCCGAGAATCGAATAATCCTGATTGAACGCAAAAGGAAGCGTCCAACCGGTGACGTCGTAAGAACGCGGAGAATCGTATTTTTCGCGGATTTCAAAAATCGCGTGAACCAACCGGCGTTGTTTTTGTTTTACCGGAACAATGTAACTGTTTTCGGCTTGATACGTTTTTTCGCCGACTTTCAAATCTTCTTTGAGTTTGTAAATGTCAACGTTATTTCGCACGACAACTTCCGCAAGCCGAAACGCCGACGCTTTATCTTGCGAACCGAAAACATACGCTTTCACCGGATCTTCATCCGCTTCGGTTGTTACCGCTTGTTTGAAATAATTTCTCTGATAATCGAGCAGCTCCTGTCTCAAGGCATGACCGCCGCGAACCGTCGCCAATCCTGCGGTAAGCTGATTGAGAATGGAAAACTCCAGCGTGAGCGTTCCATTCGGCGTGTTCGTGGCAAAACCGCCGGCGCTCGGCTGTTCCCAAAGAATCGCAATTCCGCCGTGAAAATCGAGATATTCGCGTCCGCGTCCGGGATAATAATCGTCAAAGTTTTCGCCGGAGAAATAAAGAACGCCGCGATCATCAAATGCCGGAGCGTAAAAATCTTTGGCGAGCCGTTTGATAAAATCTTGTGCCTGCGGCGGAATCAACGGATGAACCTGAGTCGGAATACCGGGCGAAAAATGATAATTCGCGTTGGAACCTTGCTCATGCGCGTCGGTGTAAACGTTCGGACGCCATTCCGTCAGAGCGGCGATACGTCCCTGCGATTCCGGTTGTTGAACGTTCAGCCAGTCGCGGTTCAAATCGAAACCGTAATGATTTCCGCGTCCGTTCGGCGCGCCGCCGCGTTGATTCGGTTCGTCGTTAGGAACAAAACTTTTGTTATGATTGTGCCATTCCGTGAAACGGTTGTATCCGTCGGGATTGATCAACGGATCGACAAACACGACCGATTCATTCAGCCACTTCAACGTTTCTTCGTCTTTTGCCGCAGCCAAATGATAAATTAACAAAATCGCGGCGTTGGCTCCGCTGGCTTCGCTACCGTGAATCGAATGACCGAGCCATGTGAAAACCGGCAACTTTCCCGTGTCCGCCGTATCGGAAACCGCTGGGTCGGAGAGTTTCAAATGCTCCTCTTTGACTTTAGCGAGATTCTTTTGATTTTCCGGCGAGGTGATAATCACCGCGTAAAGCGGGCGGCGTTCATGCGACCGACCGTATTGGAAAATGCTGACGCGATCCGACGCCGCGTCAACGGCTTTGATGTAACTGACAATTTGATCGGAAGTCGCATAAAACTCGCCGATCTGAAATCCCAATACCGATTCCGGCGTTGGAACGCTTTTGTCATATTCCGCGTTTTTCGGCAGATAATAATCTAAATCCACCGGCGCGGCGTAAACTGTCGTTGCCGCCGCTAACAAAAGTAACGGCAGAAAAATTTGTTTGAACATGTTGTGTTTCATTTGTTCTATTCTCCTCAATGAGATTGTTTGGATCAATTGGTTTAATGAACGTTGTTGTTCATAAAAGGGTTGTTTTTTATTAGCAAGGGACAAATAATCGTAGAGACGTAGCGTGCTGCCGCGCTACGTCTCTACTTCTTCACGGGATAATCGCGCTTTCGATTTCGCCCCACGGGCCTTTTTCGCCGCGGGTGTTTTCCCAGCGGAGAGCAAAGTAAACCGTCTTCCCGCGTTGGTCTTCATCGAACTCTAAAGTAAACGGCGTATGCGTATCAAAGGAGGAATGAACGAGATCGTCAAGTTTTGTCGGCGGCGAATCCAAAATCGCCCAACGAATTTCCGCCCCATGCTGTCCGTTCGGTTTCGCTTTGGATTTCTCTTTCCCCTGATCGTAAAAGTGAATCGTCAGCCGCCGGAGTGTGCTGCGGTCAATATCAAAATCAGGATAAGTCGTCGCGACCGGCGCGGGCGTATGGGTTGTATTGCGTTTGGGCAATCCCATCGCGAGCAAATCGTCGTCTGTAACGAACGGGCTTTCTTTCAGAAAACCGGTGTAGAGCGTCCGATAAGCGTCTTTGAAAACTCTTTCTGCTTCCCGTAGTTTCTCTGTTTTCACAGGCGTGCGTTGCGCGGGGTCGCGCCAATCCTCGATTGCCGCCTGAAACGCATCGAGTTTTGTACCCCAATCGGTGAGAAATTCCCATTGCTTCGAGTTGAGGGCAAATCCCAGCCGCGCACTGTTGGCAGTATCAAAAAGGTACTTAAACGCGACAATCGCATGAGCATACAGTGCCTCGTGATTTTTGGGCAACCAATCATGTGTTAAAGGCATCGACTCTTTCCTTTCGTTGTTTCTAAATTGTTTAGTGATAATGATTTATGGAATATTCCCAAATCGTTTTGGGAGTTCGGAAACGGTTTGGAGGAGTTCCCCTTCGTGGTTGGGGAGCTCCCCCTTTCGACGGAGAAGTTCCCCTTTTGGGTTGGGGAGTTCCTCTTTTCGACGAGGGAATTCCCCCTCTTGGTTGGGGAGTTCCTCTTTTCGATGGGGGAGTTCCCCCTCTTGGTTGGGGAATTCCTCTTTTCGACGGGGGAGTTCCCCCTCTTGGTTGGGAAGTGTCCTTTCTTGGCGGAGGAGCTCCCCCTTTCGGTTTCCGATTTCCCTTTCTTGGTTGCTACTTTCCTCTTTCCGGCGCTTGATGGGACGCGAGGGACAATTGGGACTTCAGGGACTCTTGGGACAAGAGAGACTCCGTTTGATAAACCCTTGTATTTGAAAAAAACTTGTGTTTGAAAAATCCCCTTGTGTTGGGCAAGCCCTGTATTGTCTCATCCGTCCCTCAAGTCCCTTTCCTTTCTTTTTTTGATTTCCGGTGCTCGCTTGGAGGAATAGGAGGGACTCTTGGGACTTTAGGGATTCACATTTCCAATTTTGGAAGTTTTCTTCAAAAAACTCATCCAATCCCCAGGGTTTCATTTGCGTCCCAATTGTCCCTCTTTTTTCCTTTCTTGTTTTTGCCACTTGCCGCTGGACTTCAGCCGTTTGTTTTCTTTCAACCGTCGCTGGGATTGTTAATGTCGGTGATACCTTCGTTTTGTTGCGGTTGTCTTCTACCTCTGCCGCCTCTCGGAGCCGGTTCTTCTTCCGCTTTGAGCGACGTATCAATATTAAGATTGATTTTTTGTCTTCCTTTTTTCACTTCAACCGGTTTTTCCCAAAGTAACTTATTATTTGCTTTCAAAACTCCGGCGGGAACAGCAGGACGTCCTCCATCGGGATTTTCGATGACCACTTTATTCGGACCGGCTTCCACTCCTTTACGGGACAATGAAAAATTCATTTCAAAGCTACCGTCATCTTTTGTATAACCGATTGACGGAGAACCGCCTTGTATTTCCGGGTAAAAATTAATACTCATATTTTTGGGAGCCGGTTTGCCGTCGATGGTTAATTTTCCGGTGACATACCCGAATGGGATTTTGGAATTGTCGCACCCGTTCATCGACAAGACAAACGCAAGCCCCAAGAGTAAAAATGTTTTTGTTTTCATGGAATTTATTTGTTTAATCATAAGATTGTTATGTGATTTGAACTTTCAAAACAATGTTTTCAGTATATTTCGCGTTGTTCTTTTTGTTATAAACCCGGATTCACTGGTTTACCGTCATCCCGTGAACCAAGTAATTGATAAACTCCAATATTCCCCGCAGCAACAGCTTCTTGATAGGCGCTTGGTAAACTACCACTTCCTAATACTCCAGAACCATCTGCGTTAAGGTTCTTAAATTCTATCGTTTCACTAATAAAATGAACGCTTCCGTCGGCAAATGTAAAATTAGCGCCGCCGCCAGCATGTGCACTTGAATACTGACCGTTAGTTGCGAGGTCACCGCCTGGGGGGTTCAGTCGATTTATTTTTATAGCAGTGTAAGAACTGGTATGTTGCGCAGCGCCAACGGCAACAGGACCGGGCCAAAAATATCCGCCACCGGCGCCGTTTCCTCTCACGGTAGATGCACGTTCTCCGTAAGCAAATGTATTACTCAATCCATCAGTAATCGCGGCGAAATTATAGGCATTGTTAATAGGAAACAAACCATTATGATGTTCTCTGCAATTCGGCGCGTCATTTGAAAATACACGGCTGTACCCAAAATATCCCCGGCACGGTCCATAATTAGTTGGCGCTAAAGCAACGGAGTCGCCACGTCCGGTGGTCGCATAATCACCACGATGTGTGTTTGGAAATCGAGTGTCGTTGTCTGACGGGCAAATGTAAATGGACGGATACTTATTGACAATCGCATCTTTAGAACCCGGTCTAACAAGGTCTTCGTATGCCCTTTCAATTGTAATGGACGCAATACCGGCAGCGTCATAAAGTCCCTGTTGTTCAATGAACGGAAGGATCAACGCCGCCGTTCCCCAACCTTGTCCGGTACCTGTCGTTTCAACAGTATTACCGTTCAAAAGTCCGCCAACCTCATAATGTGAGACGACGGCAGCCGGCGGTAAAGTTTTGTGTGCATCGTGATAGCTGTGCAAAGCAATCCCGATTTGTTTGAGATTGTTTGTGCACTGCATTCGCCGTGCCGCTTCACGCGCCGCCTGAACCGCGGGTAACAGAAGTGCAATCAATATTCCTATGATTGCGATGACGACGAGAAGTTCCACCAGCGTAAACGCCGCGATACGGGCGAAGAGTTTCCGCGTTGAGTTGAGTGAGTGAGTGAGTGAGTGAGTGAGTGAGTTGCGCATATTGCTTCCTTTCATGGAAATTTTGGTGTTTATGATTTGCTGAAACATGGAGAGCAAATCTTTTTCGGAAGAACAATAAAGCAATTGCTGTGCCAAAAGCTCAACCGCGAAAAAACAGACAATAATTGCGCAAGCCGCCGGAACGAAAAACATCGTAAAAACGCGGAAAAACAGCGAAAAATTCAGAAGAAAAAAATTATTCCGTCAAAAAAATTTTTTGGAGAGTTTGATCTTGAAGAACGCTTCCACCATGATATTTGATAGTTTTCCATGATATTTGACGGGGAAATATCACGGATGTTCCCATCAACGACTCGTCAAAGAAAGAGACAATTGAGACCAAAAGAGACATTGGCAATTTCTGGGGCAGATGAAGTTTGAGAAAAAGAAAAGTAACTATTCAGTTGCCCAAGCCAAATAAATCCGCACGGCAACTGGGTAACTACAATCAATGTTACTACCGCAAAATGTCCCCTATTGCCGCCCTTATTTATAAAGTTTCCCTTAGTAGCCCGAATTGCACCCCAACATGCGCCCTTATTTTTTTACCACCAAGGCGAAAAAGTCGCACAAAGGATTTATAATGAGGACTTCTAAAACCCTCATTTTCAACACACGTGACCGTTGAAAAATAAGAGCTTACGAATAGTTTGGGGAGTTTTTTAGAAGTCCTCCCTTTGTGCGTCTTCGTCGCCTTGGTGGTAAAAAATAAGGGCATAAGGTTGCATATTGATTTTATCGCCTGTATAGCTAGTCGTCCCTGAAAAATTTCCAGTGAAAATTTCATCGTCGCGATCTTCAGCCACAAGTTCATTTGGTTCGCAAGCCAAGCGGTATAGCAAGGCGAATACGAAAAAAATCAGCTCGGAACTGAGCGGTTCGCAGTTTCTTGGATGAAAGTTGCGCAGCCAGACAAGGAACGGGCAAGAGAGGTGTCCGTTATTTTCTGAATCCGTTCTCGGATTC
>JAIRYX010000446.1 GCA_031267635.1 Planctomycetaceae bacterium | reverse complement strand
GCGGTAGTTGCTCTTTTGAAGCCGCTCCCGCAAGATATTGTTCTCAGCGTCGAATGCGGCACGCTTGATCAAGCGGAACGAAGCGTCACGCATTTGCGAAAAACGCTGGGATGTTGATGGTTAGACTTTTATAACTATACAGAAAACTTCTAAAAACCTCATTTTCAACACATGTGACCATTGAAAAATAAGGGCTTACGAATATTTGGGAGAGTTTTTTAGAAGTTCCCTACAGTCGGTTTTAAACATTTTTACTACGGGGGACTTCTAAAAACATTCTCTTTTTGCTGTACTATTTTCGTAAATATCGTATTTTACGATATTGTGTTTTTAAAAATGCAGTTTTTTAGAAGTTACCTACGAAACGAGCAGCGCAGCTGTTTGTACTGTAAACCTACCTCATTTCCACCTAATTTTCTTAACAAAACAACCTCAGTAGCAAAACTCATATTACGCACGCTAATTAAAAAATCCGCCCAAGCATTGTTCGTTGATTTTTTTTACGCCGAGCATTTTCCCTAGGAATAACCCCCAGTGCAACTGGGGGCAAGAGATATAGCCCCAAGAAACAACGTAGAGTAGGCGAGGGATATATTGCTACGTCTCCTCACCCCTCTTCCCACCGGACATGTAGATTTCCCCCATCCGGCGGATGAAGGACATTTACCGGCGTCACTTTTTCCGTAAAGTGAATAGGGTCTCTCAAGTTTCTGTTTCAACTTTCCGCACCCGCTGTTTCCAAGTATCCCGGATTGCCCGATGACTGCAAATACCTGTTGCTTCATCATCGGTACTAGACTTCGCCTAACGGGGAAGGTTGGTCATAATCAATTGCCCTAACGAGACCGACGTGGGTTCACCTTGCGGTTACGGCTGGCACTTTTGTTAATACGAATCCCACCTATGAGAATTACTCCCCAAAAGCGTCGTAAAACTACGTGTCAAACAGGCTAATACACGATAACCTCCTAGTTAGTCGTCCCTGAAAAAGTTCCAGTGGAAATTTCATCGTCATTTTCCGGTGAAACAGTAACTATTCAATTACCCAGTGCGGGGTTATTTTGGCTGGGGCGATTGATGCTATAGTTTTCATTGCGTTTTCAAATATTACCCCTAAAAACGGAACAATCAGGATGTTTTCACAAATTCGTCCCAAAATTAATTTTGCGGTCTCTTTTATGAAAGAAGAAAAATGCTATAATAGAGTAGCAAAAATCATAGAGTGACATGTTTGCGGTAAGTAACCGTAATGATAGACAATTCTAACATTGGAACAGACAATGAGTTACAGCGTTTCGTTTTATTTGGCGGATATTCAAAAACTTCAAAAAATTCTCGACGAAAAAAATTTGTCGATTCTCGACGAAATGAGCTTTGATGAAAATGAGGAAGATGATTGGGAAAATCGGGCGTATCTCGAAAAATTAATGACCGGACAACCGGACGAAGAAGACGAGCCGTTTGAATATGCGTATGCTTTGGAGCAAATTGTTGCGCATCTTTTTGGCGAAAGCGTGCCGATTCCTGAATTTGAAAACTTATGGACAGGAAAATTTGAAGGCGTTTTGTCGTGGATTCTCAAATCCGGTTCTCCGATAAAACTTCCGCCCAACAATGACTATCCGTATGTCGGACATCGTTTTTTGCCGGAAATGCAAAAAATGCTGAACGAATGGAACGACAAAAAATTTGATGAATACACCCCAAAAATCCAAACCTTGGTTGAAATAATGTTTAATCTTTTTCGCACCGCCATCAAGCAAAAAAAAGATATTATGTCGTTTTACTATTAAATTCGATCACTGAATTTCGTTTTTATTCCTAACGGGACATTAGGGACAAAATGGAAGTTCCAAAAACCACCCCAAAATATTCGTCAGCCCTTATTTTTCAATGGTCAAATTTGTTGAAAATGAGGTTTTTAGAAGATCCCAAAATTTCCTCATGTCTCTTTTGTGATGGAGGAGTATAATTTAGAGATGGCATCTTGTTATGAAAAAAGAAACGGCGGACGGGACGGTCGCACGAATGAGAAATTGAAGTAACGAGTTTTGCTGATAAATTTTAATTTCGTGAGGAAAGTCCGGGCTTCGCAGGACACGATGGTGGGTAACGCCCACCGGCAGGCATAGGACGTTTGACGTTTTATGTTGGCTAGGGAAAGTGCAACAGAAAGCAAACCGCCTACGTTTCAGGGAGGGCGAAACTTCGTCTTCGCTGAAACCGGCAAGGGTGAAACGGTGAGGTAAGAGCTTACCAGCGAATCGGGCGACTGATTCGGCTATGTAAACCCCATCGGAAGCAAGGTCAAACAGAAACGAACCGCAATGACGAAAACGTCAACGCGAACGAATTTGTTCGGTTCGGTAGAGTTTCGGGTAGATCGCTGGAACGGCGGAGCAATTCGCCGTCAAGAGGAATGACCGTCGCCGAGCTGATAAAAATGCGGTATTTGCCGTATTTTTTACTGTTCGGAACAAAACCCGGCTTACATGTCCGCCGTTTTTTTTTTTGCAAGAGACGCAATTGAATTTGTGCTTTTCCGTAATGCTTTTGGCGGGAATTTTGGTCTCTTGCAAAAACTTTCAGCGTTTGGTAAAATGCGGCAAACGCAATGATGCGGACAAAAATCCCTTGAACAAAAGAGAAAGATTCCAACTATGCCGAATGAAAACGACTTTCACACGCCTGAAGTTTTTCCCGAATCAAAAAATGGCGTCTATTCCGCGACGCAGAGCACGTCTTCGTCTCCGCCGCGGGACGAGAAAGGTATCCGCGTTCCGGTCAAGCCGGGAACGCAGGAGATCCATATTATTTACGGAGGTTCGGCGAAACAGACATTGTTGTCGGGATGTTTCGGAGCGTTTTTCAAACTTGCCGGCTATGTTGTCGTGTTTGGCGTGCTACTCGGAGGATTGGCGATTATGGGAGGCAAATCGTCATCGACAATTCGTGAAGAATACGTTTCCGGAAAAAAACATGCAAAACAAAAGGTGGCGATTCTCACGGTAGAAGGAGTTATTTATGACGGCGAAGGAAGCCATTTCGTGAAACAGCTTGAGAAGGCAACGGAAGATGACTCGGTGAAAGCGATTGTTTTGAGGATTAACTCGCCGGGCGGAACGGTTTCGGCGAGCGACTACTACCATCACAAGATTCTCGAACTGAAAGAGACGCGAAACATACCGATTGTTGTCAGTATGGGAAATATGGCGGCGAGTGGCGGATATTATATCGCCGTAACAGGGGACGAGATTTTCGCGGAGCCGTCTACGCTGACCGGATCAATCGGCGTCATTATGCCGAACTACAATCTTTCCGGCTTATGCGAAAAAATCGGCGTGAAGTCGGACGCGATCACGAGCGGGCCGCTCAAGGAACTCGGCAATCTCACACGGGAAATGAAACCCGAAGAACGTGCTGTTCTCGAAAGCATTGTGTTGGATATGTTTGAGCGATTCAAAGAAATTGTATGCGAAGGACGAAAAGCGTTGCGAGACGATTCCGATCTTTTAAGAGAAGTCACGACCGGTCGGGTCTTTCTCGCGAAAGACGCGTTGGAAAAACATTTAATTGATGAGATTGGGTATCTTGACGAAGCGGTAGCGAGCGCGGCGAAACGTGCCGGATTGACCGAAGAAGAGTATGAAACGGTACGTTATGAGCCGCCGAAATCGACGTTGGATTTAATTTTTGGGGCAAGCGGAGTTGAGAGAGCTGTTGCGGCGACGTTGCAGAACGAGGCATCGCTTGCGGTAGAAATATTAAACGAAGCCGTAACACCGAGAATTTACTACATGTATCCGCAGGCGTTACCGTTGAAAAAATAGACGGAAGACCGAAAAAAAGCGGAAGGGCAAAGTGCGAGCAGTCAGCCAAAAACAAAAAGAATAAAAAGGAAACAAATGATAAGAACGGAAATAAAACAAATCAACGACTGTACGGTGGTTCGATGCCTAACCTCGAAGCTCAACGATGAATACGCGATTCAAGAGTGGGGCGACGAGTTGATGCAGGCGGCAAAATCGCCTGGAAAGGCGTTTGTGGTGGATTTCAATCAGGTGATGTTTATGTCGAGTTCGGCGTTACGGGTACTGATTACGCTACAAAAGACGCTCGCGTTGCAGGACGTGCCGCTCTTGTTATGCGGTTTAAACGACAGTATTCTGGACATTTTCAAAATCACGAACCTTGATTCGATTTTCAAAATTCGCAAAGGGACGGAAGAGGCGATTCGGTCGCTTCCGTATTTGGAATGAGGCGTAATTCGTTGTAGTGAGAAGGGACGCGGCATGTCACAACCGGCTCAAAACAAATTGAAATCGGCGGCGGAATGGCGTTGCGAGTTCTCGGCGTCCAACCAAACGGACGCGAGAGAACGGATTGCAGAGCAGCTCGCGCAGCAGATGCTCTTGTTGGGATGGACGGAGAAAGATGTCTTCGACGTCCAGCTGGCGTTTGAGGAAGCGTTGACGAATGCGGTCGTTCACGGAAATCAATCCGACCCGGCAAAAGCGGTACATCTTCAATGTTCGGCGTCGGCAGAAGAAATTTGCGTCTGGATGCGCGATGAAGGAGCGGGATTCAACCCAGAAAACGTTCCCGACCCGTGCCATCCCGACAATCTTTACACGCCGTCGGGACGGGGTATTATGTTGATTCGGCATTTCATGGACAAAGTCGAATTTGCGCCGTCGGGAAACGGCGTCACAATGACAAAATATCGAAAGGCATAAACGAAGCGTTTGAAAGGATAACGGACTGATTTCGAATCCACGATGCTCCTCGTAGATTTCTGCTCACGACCATTTGATAGCGATTGCTCTCAACCAATCATCGGTAGACGAGCGCGTAAAAAATGTCATAAACATCTATCTTTCGCGGAACCAGCAAATCTGCCTCGATAAGCGAAAATCGTTCTTGACTTATGTCGCTTGAGGTATTGCGTCCTCTGAAAATTCGGTTTAAGACAGTATTCGCCATCTCCCCAAAGTCTCTCTTAATCTAAATCCTTTTTTTGATGAAAACCGACATTTGAAGTATAAAAGTATGTTTTTAAAAAACAAATTGTAACTATTCAGAGTTTCCCAAGCCCAATAAATCCGCACTGGGCAATAGTAATATTTTTCGGTGAAACGGTAACTGTTCAGTTGACCAGTACGGATTGATTTGGCTTGGGAAACTGACGCCATCGTTTTCTATTGCGGGTTCAAATATTGTCTCCCCAAATGCGAAATAATCAGGCATATTTCATTGGAGTCATTTCACAAAGTTTTTATATTTTTTGAATAAACTTCCTATACCCGGCATAAAGAATCATGCTAATACCCGCTAAAATAAGTATCCATCGAATAATCATTGCCGCTCGTGACGGTAACGGTGTTGGGGTAAAATCTTTGCCAGTCAATGCTGATTCTATCACACGGTCAAGGTCGGCGGGATTAGCGGGAACATCATATTGAAGTCCAAATTCAGTATCTTTAAGAGAAAAATCTGCTATGCGAGTCCCTGGAGTTAAATAAACTAATCTTAAGTCGAATTGATTCTGTTTGATTTTATTCAAGGAATAATTTTTTAAATCATATATTTCTTTGAATAATATTGTTGATGATATTTCATCTCCCATAGAACCAAATGTGTAGTAATAAACATGTGTATTACGCGGTAAATATAGTGATTTTCCCTTGACTTCAATAAAATTGCTATTTTCTATTTGATACATTAATTGACCATTTAATGACATAATATCTAATCGTCCAATAGCATAATTTTTCGAGGGAAATAGATAAAAACGAAAAATACAATCTTTATAAGCAAATATATTATATGCTTTGATTGTAATCACAAAAACATCTTGATTATCCAGTATATCTTTTTGGGTATCAATTATTATGCCTTTTCGAGCAAGATATAAAACATAAGATTCTTGACGGGTACCAATTTCTTTAGAACCATTAGGAAATTTTATTCCTAAAAAAGTGGTATATTGTTGAGAAATAAACGTTGGCAAATCTTTCATGTTGATTTGCGTTAAGGGAATAATTGATAAAGTAGGGTTCGCGGCATTTGTTTTTTCAGCGTCATTACCGAAAAAAAACATTTCGCCATTGTAAGAATAATCATCAATTCTATTGTACAATTTAGTGTCATTTTTTTCTAATTCCCATGCGTTTAAACTATTCTTATTGTTGCTGTTTAAAAATTCTTTGTGTGTTCTATTATGAAAAAAACAATCATTTTGCCACATTAGTATGGAATTTACGGGTGTATAAAATCCATAGAAATCAGGAAATTTTAATTTTTTACATAAGGTTTCAAAATTCATATCTGTAGAGTAATTACTTTGCCAGACTAAAGTAATTGGATTACAATCTTCTACGTTCTTGTTCAACGCATTCTTAATTTCATCTGGAATAACGACTTCAGCATACGACAATGTGCGATTATAGCAAATCACATGAAAAACAAAATAAACAATACCGCAATACAAACAGATATTTTTCATAGTAAAATACTCAAACGGTTATAATTGTTTTTTAAATTAATATGTAAAAATTCATTCTAACCACTCCGCATGAACATTAGCATGAAGCGTTTGCAAAATCAGTGAAAAGACGTCGACAATTCTTTCCTGAAAACAATACGCGATACCGCCGATAGACAGCATTAAAATTCCGAATGTTACCATCGCGTTGACGCTGAAACCAATCGACATAAGATTCAATTGCGGCAGCGTTCGCCCGAGCAACCCGATGACAAGCATGGAAACTAACACGCCGACCATTACCGGCGCGGCAACGCGAAACGCAAGTCCGAAACTCAAACTTAAAATGGCAACAAGCGTATTTCCTAATTCAGTCGGAATCGTACCGCCGCCAAGCGGAATCGAATCAAACGTATCAAGTAAACCTGCCAGCGTCATCCGAATTCCGCCGCAACAAATAAAAACAACCAACGCCAACGAATGCGTCAACCGCGAAAGAAGCGGCGTGTTATCACCGGAAACCGGATCGAAAATCTGCGCAACACTCAATCCGCCGACATGTCCGATCACTTCACCGGCAAGTTCCAAGCCGTTAAAAAAAATATACAATCCCAGTCCCAACGCCAAACCAATCGCCAGTTCCGCCGCCAACACAATGGCGTACATCGGCAACGTTTCCGGCTCGCGAATTTCGAGAAACCATTGCGTCGGCGCCATTAAAACAGCAAGCGCAAACGCCAACAATGCGCGAAACGTAACCGGAATGTCCGCCGTACCAAACACCGGCGTCATAATAACAATTCCGCTCACCCGCGCTAACACAAGAGTAAACAGCAAAATCCGTGATGTGTCAATCCAACCTGTCCAATCCACGTTTGAATGCGAAGCGTAAAGTTTTGGGAATGTATAATTTATCATTCGCAATGCGTCATTGCTTCAACAACGCATTACGAATCTACGAATGATTCACTTCTACTTCACGCTTAAATCCTCTCTTTTAATTTGCATTTTTTAAATCTTCCGCAAGTTTTGCGTCCGGTTCACCGTTGCCGATTCGCCGCAAAATATCCGCCATGTTTGAGACTTCTTCATCGCTCTGAAATTCATTGATAATATTTTTTCGTTTTTTCAATTCCATGCCCTTGAGAACCCAAATGATACGGGCGTATTCCTGATTCTTATACATATCAAGCAAATACTTTTTGGCGAGTTCCGGCTGCATATTTTCCGTCAGCGTCGTCAACTCGTCAACTCCCGCGCTTTCGGATTCTTCTTTTAGCCGCTTCTTTTCCGCCTCAAAGCTCGCTTGCATCGTTTGAATTTCTTTTTTAAGCTGCTCAAGCTGCGACGTTTCGCCGCTGATTCGCTCTAATGTTTCCCGCGAGGCGGTTGCTGTCATTTCATTATTGCGATCGCGCAGCGCGCGTGTTCGTAATACGTCGTTTCGCGTTATGTTAAGAATTTCCTGCAATTGAGCGTCTTTGATTTCCTCGTCAATTTTGTAAACGTCTATGCCTTGCGCAATCGCAAGAATTTTCATCAGTCGATTTTGGTTCATGCCCCACGCATACCACAAATACGCCGATAAAAAAATTGCCGATAAAAACAAACTTGCCGTGCCGTATAACACGACAATTCCAAGTCCTCGAATCATTTTTTCGATCATGTCATTCTCTGCCGTTTTTGCAACGCAATTTCATCCATACTTACGATTTCTTTTGCGGTCATTGCCGCGTCGTATTTTTCTTTTTGCACATCGTGCAATTTTTCCAGAATTTTCACTTCTTTATCCATTTCAATGACCGCTTGCCGTCGCCGCTCGACCTCGGCAAGAACTTGTTCGAGACGATTTTGTACATCTGCTTTTTGCGCAAGCAAAAACGCTTCGTGCCGCCGTAAACCGATTAAAAAATCCACATTCACCATACCGCCCGACGCGAATTTGCGTCCGTCCGCTTTGGTGGCGGCGATTTCGTGTTGGATACTTTCGAGTTTTTCGCGCACAATCGCTTCCGCCTCAAGAGCTTTGGCTAATTCCGCCTGCCGTTCCTGACGCACATTTTCCCGAATTTTTTGTAACGGCTTTAACCGAAAACGAAACACAAAAGTTAAAAATTAAAAGCGATCAGAGTAAAAAGACGTCAAGTCGCCAACGCCTTGACCGTTTCCATTGTTCCTAAACGTCATGAATCATAAGAAAAAAAATACGTTATGAAAAGAGCAATTTTAGAAAAAATATTTTTGGTCGCAGGATTTTATGGAACGTAAAGGGAGAACAGTCGTGTCAGCAATACAGAGACATTGGGAGACTTTCGGGACAGGAATTGCTCTTTGAGATTGTTGAGATTGCTTTCCCAAACGTCTCGCTCGCCCTAATCTTTGCGCTCGGTAGAGACTTTCATCAAAACATTAACCATGTTTTGTAGGTTTTCTTTACTCAAGCCATTTCAAAATTCTCGAAGCTGTATCATTCTCTGGTTTTGCGATCCGCGAAACGGCAGCATTGCGGTTGCCTGGTCTTGAACAAACGGACTATCGATGAGAACGTCGGTTTGTTGCAATAGTTCTTGCCAATCAAGGTAGTTTGCCGCTAAAAGTTCCTCGTGTTGATAACCGGTGTAAGTAACGACCGAGAGACCGAGTTCATGACATTGACGCGCAAGGTTGGCGAGTCGTGCCGCCTGCAAGAACGGTTCGCCGCCGCTTAGCGTGACGCCGTTGAGAAGCGGGTTCGTCTTGATCATGGTCAAAAGTTTGGCGACCTCGATTTCGTAACCGCCGTCCGGGTCATGCGTGTGCGGGTTATGGCAACCGAGACAATGACGTTCACAACCTTGTACGAAGATCACAAAACGGACGCCCGGACCATCGGTAACAGACTCAGGGACGACGCCTGCAATACGGATTATGGATCGTTGATCTGACATGGCGATTCGGATAACAGTTCAGAATGTGGCTGTGTGTAACACACGATCAACAACTTCGCGGCGTTTGGCGCTGTTGAAACGGTCAAGCGTGCCGACAAGATAACCGGTGATGCGGCGGATGCGTTCAAACGGAACGTCGCCTTCTTCGCGTCCGCATTGGGGGCAAGTTTCGCCGATCACGCCGGTGTAACCGCATACGGTATCGCGGTCGATGGGGTGATTGATTGAACCGTAGCCAATGCCTGATTCCCGCATGTAATGAATAATCTTCTCAAACGCTTCAAGATTGTTTGTCAGATCGCCGTCAACTTCGACATAAGTGATGTGACCTGCGTTGGTGAGAGTGTGATACGGAGCTTCGATGCGGATTTTATCAGCGATTGAAATCGGGTGATACACCGGAACGTGAAAGCTGTTAGTGTAATACTCACGGTTGGTCACTCCTTCGATAACGCCGTAATATTCGCGGTCGATGCGGACGAAACGACCGGAGAGACTTTCTGCCGGAGTCGCGATAAGAGTAAAATTCAGCTTACGTTTTTTGCTGATGACGTCAAGAGCATTTCGTATGTATGAAATGATTTCAAGACCGAGATTCTGGGACTTTTCACTTTCGCCGTGATGGCGACCGATCAGCGATTTGAGCGTTTCGGCAAGACCGATAAAGCCGACCGAAAGCGTGCCGTGTTTCAAGACTTCGCGCACTTCGTCGTCAGGCGAAAGATTTTCGCTGTCGATCCAAATGCCTTCGCCCATAAGGAACGGATAATTGCGAACCTTCTTGGCGCATTGAATTTCAAAACGTTCGAGCAGTTGTTCAACGCAGAGGTCGATTTTTCGGTCGAGTTCCTCGAAAAACCAGTTGATATTGCCGTGCGATTTGATCGCAATACGTGGGAGATTGAGCGACGTGAAACTGAGATTACCGCGACCGGGACAAATTTCACGGCTTGAATCATGCACGTTGCCGATTACGCGCGTGCGGCAGCCCATATAAGCGATTTCGGTTTCGGGCTTGTTCGGCACATAGTATTTGAGATTGAACGGGGCGTCTTGAAATGCAAAGTTGGGGAATAATCGTTTGGCGCTGACGCGGCAGGCGAGTTTGAACAGATCATAATTCGGCTCGCCTTCGTGACAATTAACGCCGTCTTTGACACGAAACACATGAATCGGAAAGATCGGCGTTTCGCCGCCGCCAAGCCCGCATTCATGGGCTAATAAGACATTCTTTGAAACCATGCGACCTTCAGGTGAAATATCCATGCCGTAATTGATCGACGAAAACGGAGTCTGTGCGCCGGCTCTGGAGTGCATGGTGTTGAGATTGTGCACCAACGCTTCCATTGCCTGAAACGTCGCGCGGTCGGTTTCTTTGACGGACGCTTTTAACGCGAACTGTTGGCATTTACGAACGACGTCGCTTTCAAAGCCGTCGGTAATGAGATGATTGTATTCTTCATCGCGGTATTGCTCATTTTCTTCGAGACGTAAAACGCGACCATGACCAAACAGTTTTTTTTGAATCGCGGCAATTTTTTCGTCAATGTTTTCCAAGCCGGTAAGCAAATGCAATCCTTTGATAAGGTTATTGCAATAAAGTTTACGAAATGTTTTGGCAACGCCGGGCGCGAGACTGTAATCAAAATTGACAACGCTCTGACCGCCGTGTTGGTCGTTTTGGTTCGATTGAATTGCAATACAGGCAAGGGCGGCGTAACTTTGAATGTCGTTCGGTTCGCGAAGTACGCCGTGACCGGTGCAGAACCCTTTTTTGAAGAGTTTCAAAAGATCAATCTGGCAACAGGTGGTTGTCATCGTCAAAAAATCGAGATCGTGAATGTGGATATCGCCGTCGCGATGGGCGGCGGCATGTTTGGGGTTAAGTACAAACATTTCATAAAACTGTTTAGCTCCTTCGCTGCCGTATTTGAGCATGACGCCCATTGCGGTATCGCCGTTGACATTCGCGTTTTCCCGCTTGATTTCGCTTTCTTTTGAGGATTTGAACGTAATGTCTTCATAGGTTTTCATAAGGCGAGTGTTCTGCTCGCGAATGCGAGTACGCTCGGTGCGGTAAAGCATATACGCCTTGACTGTACGAACGTGACCGTTTTCCATGAGAACTTGCTCAACGTGGTCTTGTATTTGTTCGACAGTGGGCTGCAACATATTTTGTGCGATCAATTGGTCGTCAACCTGTTTGGCAAGCCGCATCAAATATTGATAGTCGCGGTCGCTACCGCACGCATGAAACGCTTTTTGAATCGCGGCGGCAATTTTATCCAGACAAAACGGCGTCGTGCGACCGTCGCGTTTAATGATCGACGTTATGTGGATATTTTGCTGTTTGCTTTCCATTTCACTGAGACTCATGATTTTCCTCCTTTTTAAAATCAAGATAAGCCATACTCGGTTGGATACCGGCGTTGTTTTGATATTTACTGCTTTGGTAGGCGACGTATTCGCCTTGAATGGTATGATAATAAATCTGACAGAATTCGACGAACGGATAAATTCGCACCGGAGTGACGCATTGGATTTCCAGCGTCCAAAAGCCGACAAAACCGACGTCGCCGAAACCTGCCGTAACGTGAATCATGATACCGAGTCGTCCGATGGACGAACGACCTTCGAGCATCGGAACAAAGCCGAACGTTTGGGTGTATTCCATAGAGCGACCAAGATAAAGACGTCCCGATTCCAGCAAAAGACCGTCGTTGGGGATCGTGATTTGCTCTGTATTGTTTGGCGTTTTCATATCGAGAACGTCGTCGGTATAAACGAGCAGCTCGTTATGAAGTCGGAGATTATAGCTGTTCGGATTTACTCGTGATTCGTCAAACGGATCAATGACGATGCGACCACGGGCGACCTCTTTGCGTATTTCAAGCCCAGATAAAATCATATTTCTTAAAGTTTGAATGTGGGAGTGGCGGAGTTACAGTTGACCACGCATGATTGTGTTGATGTCTCTCATCGACTCGTGAGAAACGGCAATCGGCATTGGTAGGTCTTCTGACTTAGGGAGCAAATTTTCGCGCCTTCTCTTCGTCGAAACGAAAATGGCAATTTACAAAAAGACGATTATCAGTATCGAAAGAAAATTTGCCGATCATGCAACATTGCACGATCATTCCCAACACAGCGGCGAGGACCGTTCCGGACTCATCCCAATGATATTACCGGATTCCCTGTTTTACCCAAAGCTACAAGACGTCGTAGCTCCAGGACACCAATGCCGTAAATATGTTGATGATTATAAATAGAAGTCAAACAAAGTCAAGTGGTTTGCGTTTTGGGAATAGCAATGTTGTTTGTCGGAATTGTTTTTTTGATTCGTTGTGATATGATAAATTTTGAGTGAATTTCTCATCGCTTGTTGGAGTCGCGAGCAGACAATATTCTTTACGAACCGCGAGTGGCGTCGAAGAATTAAAATGAGTTGCTTACAAAAAAGATGCGTCACAAATTCGTGTACGCGCGGCAAAAACAATCAGCAAAAATTTAAGGAACAACAATGAAAACGAGTCAAAGACTATTTATTGGAATCGCCTGCTATGTCATCTTGGCGGCGAGCGTTTGGGCGGAAGAAAATTGGACGTCGTTGTTTGACGGGAAATCGCTGGACGGTTGGAAAGCGTCGGAATCGCAAACAACTTGGTCGGCGGTTGACGGCGCGCTGGTACCGAACGGCGCGAGAAGTCATTTATTTTATGACGGAGACGTTGCCGACCATCATTTCAAAAACTTCGAGTTAAAACTGCAATTCAAGCTGGAAGGCAAATCCAATTCGGGGCTTTTCTTTCATACGGAATTTTCCGACGCCGGATCGCCGCCGAAAGGTTACGAAGTTCAGATCAATAGCAGCGACAAAGAAACGCGAAAAACCGGCTCGCTTTTTGCGGTTCGCGGAATTTATGTCGATTTCGTGAAAAATGAAACGTGGGCGGATTTGCGGCTGAAAGTTACCGGACGGCGGATTCAGGTGAAAGTCAACGGCGTGTTGCTCGCCGATTATGTGGAACCGGAAAACGCGCCGCGGACGCGAAAGGGACGTATTCTTTCAAGCGGCACGTTTGCGTTGCAGGCGCACGATCCCGAAACGCATGTCGCTTACCGCAATATCGCCGTGAAGATTCTTCCCGACTCCGTTGCCGATGGTGGCGGCGATGGTGGCGTCGATGACGGCGGCGACACGTCCTATTTGTTTGATCCGTCCGCCGATTTCGCGCGGCAAATCGACGCGTTCGGTTCGCGGAACGTGCCGATAATTGATTATCATATTCATCTTCGCGGCGGGATGACAGTGGAAAAAGCCCTGATTTCGCAAGCGAAAACGGGCGTTCAAGCCGGCGTGTTAGAAAATGCCGGCGCGGATTGGCCCCTCTCGGACAACGAAAAAATCCGCAAGTTCATCGAAACGGCGGAACCGCACCCGCTTTACATCGGGCTGCAAGTCAATGACCGTGACTGGTTCAGCGCGATTTCGCCCGACTTGCTCAAGCGATTGGATTATATTCTTGCCGACACGATGATTATGAACGATGAAAACGGTAAACCGCAAAAGCTCTGGCTCGAAGATCAATACAAAATCGACGACGCGAACCAATGGTTTGATCGATATTTTGCGCACTGCATGACCGTGATCAACGAACCGATTACGATAATGGCAAATCCGACTTATTTGCCGACGCGCGTTGCGGATAAATATGACGAACTCTGGACAGAAGAACGAATGACGCTGTTGATCGACGCGGCGGTGAAAAACAATGTCGCGTTTGAAATTCAGGCGGGTTCGGCGTTTCCCAGCGACAAGTTTATTGAAATCGCCAAAGCGAAAAGAGCGAAATTCACAATCGGACGCAATAATCATTTCGATAAAATGATCGATCTGACCAACTGTTTTGAAAAGCTGCAAAAACATCAACTCGCGGAAAAAGACATGCTTCTGCTTCCAACGAAAACGCGATGAGAAACAATTCAGAAAAGGGCGGCAGTAATAATGTTTTCTCACAAAGGCACGGAGGCACAAAGGAGTTATTTTTTAGAATCCGCAACGTGAGGAAATGTAATGTATCGAATCCCTCTGTGTTCTTTGTTGCTTTGTGAGAGACAAATTAACGTGTGACGAGATTACCATAAAAAAACAAAAGGGGCTTTGAGGATGCGAGGGACGTTATCAAATAACGTCCTTCAAGTCTCCAAAGTCCCTCAAGCGTCCCTTATGTCCCTTCGCGTTTCCACTCAGAATGTCATTTGATAGCCGAGCGAGGCGTTTTGGGCGTTGGTATTTTTGCCGTACATGCCGTCGTATTGCAGGAACAGCATACGCGATTGCATTCGATTCAGGTAAATCTGCGTGCCGAGTCCGACGTTGACGAACGTGCGGCTCAAGTCGTGACCGCGCACTTCAAACGACGGCGAGCTTGGTTCTATCGCGAAGCGGTT
>JAIRYX010000440.1 GCA_031267635.1 Planctomycetaceae bacterium | reverse complement strand
TAGAGTCTTGATTCCGTCCGAGATAGGGTTGTTTACTCATGTTACGCAATGAGCGATTCGCGTTCGGGAAACGAAAAAACAGTTTTTCCGCCCTTTGCAGGAATCATTGCGAAAAACTGTTCGGCTTCCTTTTGATCAATTTGGGAGATGCTTTGAGAACTCATGAGTCACAAGAGTTCTTTATTTTTGCCCGCAACTCCTCAAGCAATCGCGGGATGATTTCCTCGTAGTCAAACGTGCCGACAAGCGTTTTGCCTCGTTTGAGATTCGCCTGCGACGCACCGCACCAAATCCCGATATCCGCGTTATCCGTTTCGCCGGGACCGTTCACGCGACAACCCATGACAGCGATGGTTACAGGAAAATCCGCCGCAAAACGCGACGCTTCTCTGATTCTTTCCGCAAGCTCTACAAAAACACCGTTTTCCACTCGCGAGCAACTTGGACAACTAATGATGTTCAGACGCGTCTTCAAAAGTTGGGGCAATCGCTCCGGCGTGAGAATCTCTCCGCGCGCAACGTTATCGAGAATCAAACGTCCCGCTTGAATTTCTTCCTGTTTACGGTCGTTGGGAACCGTCAACGAAACACGCAGCGTGTCGCCGATCCCTTCCGCAAGAAGCGGCTCCAGCGCGGCTCGCGATTTCAGTACCGCTTCCGGCGGTAGTCCCGCTTCCGTCAAGCCCAGATGAATCGGCGTGTCCGGACGGCGTTTCGCAAATTCACGATTGACGCAAATCACCGTCGCCGGATCGGACGATTTGAGCGAAACGCAATAATTCATGAAACCCAGCGAGTCGAGAAACGCCGAATGTTCCAACGCGCTCGCTAGCAGCGGCATGGAATCAATAACGGAATCGACGGCGCAATCACGTTGCAAAGAATCTTGACCGTCTGAACATTTCTCGCGGTTGTCCGGACGAGTCTCTTGACGAGCAAGTTGAGTGTCTTGGCGAGAGAGACGAGTATCTTGGCGGGAAAGTTGTTCGGGATCAATCGAGCCGCAGTTGACTCCGACACGCAGCGCACAACCAAATTCGGCGGCAACATCGGCAATACGGCGGACTTTTTCTTTCCATGAGATTTGCGGTTCGACATAATGAAGACGTCCCGGATTGTAACGGATTTTTTTCACATACGGCGCGACAAGTTCCGCCAACCGGTAGTTTTCATGCAGATCAACAGAAAGATTCGCGGCGGTTTGAGACGCGATTTCCCGCAACGCTTCCGCATCTCGTTTGTTATCCACCGCAACTCGCACCAATCCCGCGCCGGCTTCGGCAAGACGCTCCGCCGTCCGCGCGGTTGCGGATATATCGGTCGTTTTCGTCGCGCACATACTTTGCAGCAACACCGGCTGCGAACCGCCGATTTTCAATATTCCTATTGAAATTTCACGAGTCTTTCGATTTGACATGTTCCTTATCTGTCCTTGTTCACGGAAAATGGAAATAGGAGGACGCACAGAGACCGCAGAGCGGATTTTTCATTCGGCAAAACCGACGGCAAGTTGAACCAGCGTTTCGACGGTTGTTTCCAAATGATCGACCGAAAGCCATTCGGTGCGGCTATGGAAATTATGTCCGCCGGTATAGATGTTCGGCGTCGGCAAGCCCATTTCGGTCAAGCGCGAGCCGTCGGTACCGCCGCGAACCGGTTTCCACACAGGAACGACGCCCGCGCGATGCGCCGCCTCTTCCAGTTTCGTCAAAACTTCGGGGCAAGCGACGAGTTTCTCGTTCATGTTACGGTATTGTTTGGCGACGGTCAATTCAAATGTTGCGTCGGGGAAAACGATTTCCAATTCCGCAATAATATCACGAACCGTCGCTTCGAGTCTTTTCATATCGGCGTCATTGAAACTTCGCAGCAACATTCGGACAACCGCCTCGCCGACATTTCCCGAAACAGAATACGGATGCAAATACGGTTCGTACTTTTCTGTTTTTTCGGGAGATTGACGACGCGGCGTCTCGGCGATAAACTCGGCGGCGATTCGCGTCGCGTTGACCATCACATCTTTGGCGGACCCCGGATGAATCTCTTGCCCGATGATTTTTAACACGGCGGACTTTGCCGTGAACGTCTCTTTATTCAGTTCGCCGGGGATTTCGCCGTCAACAGTATAAGCGTACTGCGCGCCGAATTTTTCAATATCGAAGTAAGCCGTGCCGTTCCCGACTTCTTCATCGGGAGTAAAACCGATACGGATGACGCCGTGCGGCTTTTGCTCGCGGATTAAACGCTCAACCGCCGCCATAATCGCCGCGATGCCCGCTTTGTCGTCTGCGCCCAAAAGCGTGGAACCGTCGGAGGTAACAATCTCATGTCCGCGACATCGGCGTAACGCTTCGTCTTCTTCAATGACGACGCCGTGCGAAAGAACAATCGCGCCGGACGTATGACGAACAACTTGCGGCGTTACGTTTTTCCCGCTCACATCGGGACTGGTATCGAGATGCGCCAGAAAACCGATAACAGGAATTGCTTTTGCGCCGATGTTTGTACCGTTTGCGACGGTATTTGTGCCGTCTGCGACGATGCTTGTACCGTCTGCGACGGCGCTCTGCCCGCCGCTCGCCGCGTTCTGCTCATCGACGACCACGTTTTCGAGATTTGCGGGAAGAGTCGCGGTTACATAACAATGAGCGTCGATGCTTGCGTCGTTCAAGCCCAGTTCGCGTAGTTCGGCGACAAGGAGATTCGCCAAATCAAACTGACACTCGGTACTCGGCACGCTTTCGCAATCCGGTTTCGAGGCGGTTTCGATGGTAACATAACGAAGAAAACGTTGTAAAGCGGAAGAAGACGACATGATGGAGTGGAAAATGGTTTGTGTTGAATGGAAAGTTTGCAGTTTTCAATGGACAGCTTTCAGTCGATGAAAACCGAAAGCTGCTGGAACTGTTCTTTTTAATTGATCAGTTCTCGTTTTTCTTCGCTCCAGACGCCGTTTTGAATTCGCGGATTGACCCAAGCGGCTTGGATCAGCAGGAATTTGCCACGGTCGTCTTGCTCAAAAATCAGCGTATGATGCAGTTTGGTCGAGATAATTTGTTTCCATTCCGCTTCGCCCTCAATTTTGTATTTCAGCAGAAAGCCGTAATAGTGCGGTTTTTTGAGCGACTCGACCGGACGACCGAAACGCGGCTGCGAGACATACACCGTCACCTCATGATTTTGCCCCACGACCGCCGCAGTTTCCGGTGCTTCATCCGGCACGGGAGTCGGAAATTTCGCGGGGTGAACTCTCGGACGCACGCCCATCGCCGTCAGCGATTCGTTCGACACCGCGAGATTTCCCAGCAGAGTATAAAGGAATGTCCGCAGGAACTGACGCAACGCTCGAAACGTATCGTTTTTCGCGATGACGGAAAGACGATTTTTGAGTATTTTATTGCTATTGGCACGGTATGCATTGTCGGCTTCGGTCATCAATTGAGTGAACTGGGTCATCAAATCGGGCGCAAGCCCCCATTCATGCTGATGTTCTGTACACGCTCGAAGAATAGTTTTCGCCCACGCGACAAATTCTCCCTCTCTTGTCGGCATATACCGTTTTCCTTGAACTGCCATGACGTCCTCAATTTTCTTAATAATAATGACAAACTGATTAGTAATAATGAAGGACTACTGAATAATGACTCATGTTACGCACGCTAATTAAAAAATCCGCCCAAGCATTGTTCGTTGTTGTTACGCCGTAGGCGTAATGCGGAGGCATTATTCTACACTCCCTAAATAACCATACTGCGGACTGAATTGAGACGCTACGATGAGATAATAATATAAGGACTTGAGGAACAAAAAAGACATTAGGGACTGTCCATCACCAAAGCACTTTTGCCGATTTGCAAAGACGTTTGAGCGATTTGCAAAATATATCGGGCGATTCGCCAAAGAGTTTTGCTGATCGTCTATCCCTAAAATCCCTTTTGTCGCTCATGTCTCTTATTTGCCCAAAGCGTTTCGCCGGTCTGCTAAAGGTTTTTGCAACCCCAACATCTTCTAGTGTAGCATGTTTTTCTCTCGCAATCAAGTGCTTTTGACTCATTCACATAAGTTTTTTAAAAAATAATACAAGTTTTTAATATTTTCGCATAAGTTTTAGATATTATTACATAAGTTTTCAATAAATTTACTTATGTTTTAGATAAAACCGCTTATGTCTTAAATATATTCGCTTATGTTTAGAGTATTTCAGCATAAGTTTATAATATTTTCGCTTATGCGAATAAATTATTTACATAAGTAAATAAATCACAAACATAAGTAAAATAGATATTAACATATGCGAAATTAGGATTATCTTATGTGAATCTTATATTGTCATATGCTATTTGTCTTTAGCAGACCACCAAAATGCTCTGGCGGAATAACAAAATACTTTGGGCAAACATGGGACGCGAGGGGCGTAAGGGACTTGAGGGACAGAAGAACATCAAAAAAAACTGCTTATTTCACTTTTGGAGGAGGTAAAGTGCCGCAAGAAACTCTGGCTTTGTCTTTCGGAGAACTTTACGCCGTAGGCGTAAAAAATTAATGAAGAGTAATTCCTTTTTTGAAGATTTATTTGCGCAAATATCCAACGTTTCTTACATCTCTCGTATCCCTTGTTCCGCCGGAATTGCGAACGCTTGTTTCCGCAAACGGTTTTCAGTAAAATGTGAAAATAAGTTCCACGAAAACCGCTTTCCTTTTTATTATTATGACTAAACCGCGAAAAAATGTTCCGCCAACCCCGTCTCGTCCGAAACCTGATTTCCTTCAAATGCTTATTGGAGGAATTGCCGCGGCGATTCTTTTGTATTGCGTTCTCTTTCTGACGTTGCCGTTTTCGCCGTTGAGCGATCCGCAAAGTCCTTTCTTGCGTTTTCAATTCTTCTCGTTACTCTTTCACGCGGAATCCCGCTCGCAGTTAACGACTATGTGGTTCGGCGAACGCTCTACGTTTTCTTTTTTGGGAACTCTCTCGGTTCGGCCGTCCATTATTTGTATTATCCGTGATACTTTCCTGTTCAGTTTTACATTATTTACACCGCTCCGCTTGGTACTTAAGCCCTTTCGTTTGACGTTTTGCGAGTTTTACGTTTTTTATTCGGCGATTGGATTAAGCGCGATCTCTTTCTTCTTTGCGTTACGCGGTCTGTTCGGTAATCTGAAGGAATTGTACGACGTTATCATTGTTTTGTCTGTTGTTTTTATCGTGTTTTATGCGGTATTCATCACTATTCGCGCGATACATTACTCTCGGAAATTCAAAGAACGTCCGATTCCAATGGAACAACGTGTTTTTCTTTCTCCAAACCGCTGGACGCTTTCGTGTTGGTTGATCTTGACGCTTTCTCTACCGTCGCTGTTGATATTGTTTTTTGGCGGAATGCTTCCTCCTGTGGAATATGACGTCACTTCCTATCATCTTCCCGCCGCGAAAGAAATTTTTGAAACCGGCACGATTCGCTTTTCATCAAATAATGTTTATACGAATATGCCGCTCGGTGCTGAAATGTTTTACGTTGTCGGCATGTTCTATAAAAACAATGCAACAGCCAACATAGGAGGAAACGGAGCTTGGTATCTTGGAGCGTTAGTCGGTAAACTGGTGATCGCGTATTGTACCTTTCTGACCGCGCTTGGGCTTTACTCGCTCGGACGTCGGCTTCATTCGCCGCAAGCCGGTCTTATCGCGTTTTTGCTTTATGTTTCGACCCCTTGGATAAGCTGGATTTCCACCGCGGGCTTGATCGATTGCGTGTTCGGAATGTATCTGACGCTTGCGGTTTTCGCGTTTTATTTGTTTGTTGTCGCGCCGTCGCGCAATTTGCCGTTGTTGTTTATTTCCGGCTTGATGACGGGAAGCGCGGCGGCTTGTAAATATACGGCGATTCCGTTTCTTGTCGTCCCGCTCACGCTTGCGGCGGCTTATTATGTTTTTATAAAAGGAATCTTCATTTCGCCCCAAACCGTTTTCGATTCAACTTGCGTTTCGCGTCTTCGTATCAAGAAAATTGTTGTTTTCGGCGGATTTTTGTTAAGCGTTTTGATCGCGTGCGGTTTATGGTACGGCAAAAATTTTTACGAAACGGGAAATCCGTTCTATCCGCTTTTGCATAACGTTTTCGGGGATAGTACCGGAACATGGGACGCGGCGAAAAATTTGCGATGGCAACACGCGCATTCGCCGCAAACGCATTTTTCGCACGCATTTTCGGCGGCGTTATTGTTTCAAGACTTGCGGAATTTCTTGCTTCAAAGCGATTGGCTCTCTCCGATTCTCATGCCGTTTGCGTTTTTGCCGTTTCTTGATCTTCTCATCCGCAAAAAAATGCAGTTGCGCAATCGCATGTTTGACCGTCGTAAGAGAACGCTTTCTTTATTGGCGTTGTATGTCGCGTTTTTCTGGATGCTTTGGTGGCTTGCGACGCATCGGCTGGAACGGTTTTGGGTTCCTGTTTTGCCGATCATCGCGTTATTGGCGGGAATCGGCGCAACGTCGTTTGTGCGAATGACATTTTCCGAAAAGATTTCCCGCAAATCCAAGATGTACCGAGCGGCGTTTGTCGGAGCGGCGCTTGTGTTCAATACGTGTTATACTTTTTTTCCAAACGCGATTTGTGCGCCGGGAAAGTACAGCCGTTTCGGTCTCGGTATCGAAGCGGCGCGTCTCGACCCGAACCGCGTGACGCCGACGATATTGTATTTCAACGCCAATCCACCGGACGGAAAATTGCTACTTATCGGCGACGCCGAAGTGTTCGATTATAAAGCGCCGGTTCTTTACAATTCCTGTTTTAATGACACGCCTTTTGACGATATTTTTTTCGAGAGAAAATCGCCGCGTTCGGTAGCAGGCAAATCAACAAACAACAAACCAACGAGTATCAAATCGACAGACCGCAAACCGACTGTCAATCAACCGACAATCAACAACGCGTCTTTGCGAACCGACGGCGAAATTAAAAAACGCTTAACGCAAGCGGGAATTAGTCATATTATTGTCAATTGGAGCGAACTGCAACGTTTTCGCTCGCCGGGGAATTACGGTTACACGTCGGACTTGGTACAGCCGCAAATCTTCGATGAGCTTGTCCGCCGCAAGATTCTCCAACCGCAACCGCAAATTCCGGCGTTACCAAGTCAAGCGGTTTATCGGGTAACGGCGGCTTCTTCCTTGCCGTAGATTTTTTGATGATTTCGTTTTTTCTGCTTATTTCATATGTTGGAGAGGGCTTGATTTAGACAAGACTGTAACGATTCAGTTGCCCACCCCAAATAAATCCGCATGTCACCTGAGTAACTACAAGGAACTTCCCAAAACCTCCCCCAAATATTCGTAAGCCCTTATTTTTCAACGGTCACGTTTGTTGAAAATGAGGTTTTTAGAAGTTCTCTAAAGGTAGATAAATGAGAATTTTAGTTTTCAATATAACGTTTCATCATTTGCGATTTCATCATCCGAATCCTCGTATTCGGGAACGCTTTGAAGTCTTATGGCTTCATGCCAACGATGAACGTTTTCCGAAAATCGCAAAGCTCGTTCGACTTTCCGAAGCGTC